>NZ_JAHLYV010000010.1:0-87897 GCF_025128115.1 Synechococcus sp. CS-1326
AGAACGCCTGGAGCAGCGAGGCCAGCAGCAACTGCTCGGGTGGCACCGATGGTCGTCCTTCTGTCGCATACAGCGAGCAGAAGGTGGGGTTCAATCGATCAAGGGCCTGATCCGCCAATGTCCGGATCCGCCGTAACGGATAGCTGGACGGGATCCGCTCCTCGATCGAGACGTAGGAGAACAGGGAGCCGCTGCGCTCCTGTTGACCTCGCATCGGCTCCTGGCGGTCAGGTCATTCTGGAGCAGGTCTGTTTTGTCAGCAAACTCTTAAGTGGCCTGGCGTAATCCACCAGCCAGGTGGTAGCCGCCGTCTCTGATCGCCGCCGCGCCCCGAACCACCACGATTCTGTGCGGCTCAATGCCGCATGGTCTGTGATCTTTTGGGCCGAGTGGCCAGCCGCCTTGACCCCCTCCCCCTGCCAACGTGCCAGCGGGAACGGCTGAAGCCCCCGGCGGTGCAGTTCCACATCCCGGCTCAACTCCTTGGCAAGCTCCTGCGCTTGCTCGAGGCCCGCCGGATAGGGGTAGGGAGTGCAGACCCGCTGCTGGCACCAGCTTCCATCCGGTTTTGGCAGCGTCGCTTGCAACCGCAGTCGCTTACCTGACGGCGCCATCTCGATGGCAACGGCATTGCCCAGGTCCTTGAGGGCACGGTTGATGCGGGCCAGATACGGGTCGCGAGAAGCCATGGGCACTGTGCCTAAGACCGTACCTACTTTGCCTCTTTTTGGCCCGTTTTGTGCCTATGGAGTGCCTAGCTCGGCTCTTGGCTCGACCCTTTGACTCAGCTGAAAAGCCTTGCGTGGCAGTACTTTTGGTTGATGGGGGTCCCGAGGATCGAACTCGGCTCAGGCGGATTATGAGCCCGCTGCATTCACCAGATTGCTAGACCCCCTCTGGCTGGCTACCAGAGCCCACGGATCGGAGCGTCGCCAGGGATGAACTCCCGGCGGGGCAGGCCCTGCATCCCGCCTGATGGCCGATACCCATCCACCTGGGCGATCGGAACCGCGGTTGATTCCGGGCCGCTCTGAAGACTGCTGGTGAATTGATTCGGCAGATCGCCACTGCGCCAGGGGATCGGAGCGCTCTGCTCCTCCAGCAGGGCTGAAGTGGTGTTCTGAATCGCCGAACTGTCCCAGAGGATCGCCTGATCCGGGAAGCCCAGTCCCATCACCGTGTTTCCATCGCTGCCCCCCATCGCGATGCCCAGGATGTCGGTGAACTGGTGGGTGAGGCTGACGCCCCGCGCGAAGCTGGACCGATAGGTGAATGCGCGACGCTCCACCAGGGCCTCCGTGGTTTCCACAACGCCGCAGCGGGTGACCTCCACCGGGCCGGCAGTGCCGAAACGTCCGCCCTGGGGCGGAGCTTCCAGGGTGGTGGTGCAGATCACCGGAGCCGCGAGGGCGGGCAGGCAGGTGATGGCCATTGCCCCGGCCAGCAGTGGCAGGAGACGGAGGCCTGCAGGAAGCGGCTGGAGCTGCCGCAGCGAGAAGATGGGGCCCATGCCGGGCAACTGGCGATCGATACCGAACAATTTAGGCACCGCATCCAGTTCTGCCCAGCCTCCCGACGACCCGTCCCCGCTTCCCATGCAACCGCCCTCCGATCCAGCCGCCCAGCGCGGCGCCCTGCTGGCCCTGCTGGCCAGCCGCTCCTACCGCCACGGCCGGTTCACCCTCGCCTCCGGCCGCAGCAGCGACCACTACATCAATTGCAAGCCGGTCAGCCTGAGCGGGCCCGGCCTGGCCGCCCTGGCGGAGCTGTTGCTGGATCAGGTGGAAGCGGAGGCCGTCGCCGTCGCCGGTCTCACCCTCGGCGCTGATCCACTGGTTTCCGGGGTGGCGATGGCCGCGGCCCTGGCGGGGCGATCGCTGGACGCCCTGATCGTGCGCAAGGAGGCGAAGGGCCATGGCACCGGTGCCTGGCTGGAGGGTCCCCTGCCAGCCGCCGGCAGTCGGATCACCGTGCTGGAAGACGTGGTCACCACCGGCGGTTCCTCGCTCAGGGCGGTTGAGCAGCTGCGCCAGGCCGGCTACGTGGTGGAGCGGGTGGTCACGATCGTCGATCGTCAGGAAGGCGGCCTCGAGGCGATGACGGCGGCGGGGCTGGAGCTGCGCAGCCTGTTCCTGCTCCAGGAGATCGCCGCTTCGGCCCGGGGTTTGCAAGGCTGAGGCCAGCCCATGTTTCAGCTTCTGCCGTGAGCAGCCTTCCCAGCGACGACCCCTGGCAGTGGCAACCGCCTCAGCCCTGCCGCTGGCAGCAGCCGGTCAGCCTGATCCGGCTCGATGGCCCAGGCGTGCTGCGTTTTCTGCATGGCCAGACCAGCCAGGATCTGGAGCGGGCCGTTGCCGGCCAGTGTCTCGTCACCTGCTGCATCACCCCCACCGCCCGGTTGCGGGGACTGGCGGAGGTGCTGGTGGATGCCACCGGTGCCTGGCTGGTGATCACCGCCGGAGATGGCGGCTCGATTCACCAGGCCCTCGATCGCGTGCTCTTTCCAGCCGACCAGGTGGCCCTGGGCGGGCCTGTTGCCGCTGTGATGCACTCCGTGCTGGGGGCGGCCGGGATCCTCGCGGCGGCCGGTATGGGCGCCATCCCGCAGGGGCGATGGACCGCCCTGGGCCCCGAGCCGGGGCAAGGCTGGTTGTTGCCTGATCCCAACCGGATCCTGCTCAGGGCCGATCAGCCCGCCCCGGCCTGGCTGGAGGCTCTGCCGGCCCTGAGCCGGCTGGATCAGCAGCGCTGGCGGCTGCAGCAGGGATTGCCGCAGGAGCCGACCGAGATCAACGAGGATCTCAACCCCTTCGAGCTGGGACTGGCAGAGCGCGTCAGCCTCAGCAAGGGGTGTTATGTGGGCCAGGAAACCCTTGCCAAGCTGGCCACCTACGACGGGGTCAAACAGCAATTGCGGCGCTGGACCTGGAGCCCGGATCAGGATCCGGAGCCAGCCGCCGCTCCTGAAACCCCAGCTCCTGGCACTCCGCTGATCGATACGGCCGGCCAGCGGGCCGGCTGGATCAGCTCCAGCCTGGAGTTGCCCGCAAGCGCAGGCAGGCCCCGCCGGCTGATCGGCCTGGCCCTGGTGCGGCGTCAGGCCCTCGGGGAAGCCACGCTGCTGGCCGACTCGCTGCCGCTGAGCATCTCCGCTCCGGCCGGGTTCAGGGCTCCGCCGGTGGGGGCCGGTGGAGGCGCCTCCGGCCGGGGATCCTGAGCCAGCAGCCAGGCGGCCACCGCCCAGGTGGCCAGGGTGTCGTCGTGGTTGTAGCGAAGGATGCGCAGCAGGTTGTGGCGGCTGCCCCGGCCGGTGCCGGTGCCATCGCCCCGCCACTGCCGCCACCAGAGCAGGCAACGGGCCCCCTCCACCCCCTTCTGGCTCCACCGGAAGCCGAGCAAGCTCGCCACCGCCTTGAGCCCGTAGCTGTTCACCGGCAGCCGCCAGTGCTGTCGCAGGCGCTGGTGCACATCCACCATTCGGGCCCGCAGCTGGCGCACCTCCTGCTCGCTCGCTCCCTGCCGCTGGGCCAGGCGGCTCAGGCCGATCGATTCGGTTTCGCCGAAATGGAGCAGGGGCCAGCCGGGATGGCGATCCAGCAGAGTGCGGAGCCGCTGCCACAGCCGGGCCTCACCATGCTCATGCAGGGCCAGGACCGGCTGGTAGGTGCTGCCCTCTGCTTGGCTGGGCCAGGAGCCATCGGCATGGCGCCTGAGCCGCAGGAAGCCGTGCAGGAAATCGTCGCGGGCATCGGGATCCGATTCGATGTCGTAGATCAGCACGCCTTCGGCTTCGCTCAGCTCGGGCAGGGCTGATCCCACCACCCCTGGCGCCTGGCAGAGCCGCTCCGCCACACCCTGGCGTTGCACCCGTGCCTGAGCCACCAGCTGGGCCGCCACCTCCCGATGCTGCTCACCGTGCACCTCCAGGCCGTCGGCCAGCGTCTCCGGGTCGGCTTCGGCCAGGTCGCTGAGTCGGTGCAGGCCCAGTTCGATCAGCAGTTCCCGTCGCTTCCCGCCGACGCCGCTCACCTCGCTGAGATGGCCCAGGGCGGCCGCTTCCTGATCGCAGGCGCCCCGCCAGGAGCAGAGCACGCACTTGCGCCGGTCGTTCACCAGGGGCGGGGGCTGCGAGGAATCGAGATCGGCGGCGAGCCTGGGCAGAGCGTCCTCCAGCTGGCGCTGCAGGCCAGGGGTGAGCGGGAGTTGCTCACGTTCCTGGTGGCGGCCGTGGCCAGCGACCACGAGGCCGTGGCTCACCGTCCCCTGCTGGGTTCCAGCCAGCAGACGGCCCCAGAGGGTCAGCACCAGCCGGTGTTCCCGGGTCAGGCGCCTGCCCTGGCGGGCCAGGGCAGGCTGGTAGGCGTAGGAGCCCCAGCGGCTGGTGCCGGCCAGGCGCACCAGCAGGGGTGGATGGCCTTCGAGCTGGAGCCCCCCTGGGGTGCGCTCCACCAGCCGCATTCCCACGACCGCGGGCTCGCCGGCGGCGCAGGCCGCTTCGCCCTTGCCGGGGATCCGGCCGAGCAGGCTGACGAAACAGCGTTGCTGGTCGTCGAGTTGCAGGGTGCGATGGGCGCTCCAGAGGCGTTCTGAAGGATCGCCATGGCGATCCAGCCAGGCGCGCCGTCGACAGCGCAACCAACTGCGCAACAACCGGTCGGTCACGACCTGGGTCTGGGCGGCGATCGGCATGGGGATCAGGCTAAGGCGGCCAGTGGCCTGCCACCAGGCCGGCACCTCCAGGCACCCGCGGGCCTTTCTCCCCTGCTACGAGCTTCTTACCGCTCGCCTGCTCGATGCTTTCCGCACCCCTGCCCCTGGAGCCAGGCCCGATCAAGTTCGGTACCGACGGCTGGCGCGGCATCCTCGGCGTTGACATCACGATCGAGCGCCTGTTGCCCGTGGCGGCGGCAGCCGCCCGTGAACTGGCCCATTCGGCCCCGGAGGGGCTCAGCAGCCGTGAGGTGGTGATCGGTTACGACCGCCGCTTCCTGGCTCCGGAGCTGGCGGCGGCGGTGGCCAGTGCCGTGCGCGGCGCCGGCCTCGAGCCGCTGCTCACTGACAGCCCCGTGCCCACTCCCGCCTGCAGCTGGGCGCTGGTGGAGCGGCGATCGCTGGGGGCCCTGGTGATCACCGCCAGCCACAACCCCCCCGAATGGCTGGGCCTGAAGATCAAGGGCGCCTTCGGCGGTTCGGTGGAGGGTGACTTCACCGCCCGGGTGGAGCGCCGCCTGGAGGCCGGCGGCATCACCGTGCCGATCCCGGGGGAAACCCCCTGTTTCGATGCCTGGAGCGGCTACCTGAACGGCCTGCGCCGCCAGGTGGACACCGCCCGGTTGATCGAAGGGCTTGAAACGATGGGGCTGCAGGTGATCGTCGATCCGATGCATGGTTCGGCCGCCGGTGGTCTGCCGGCCCTGCTGGCAACAGACGCGCCGGGCTCCGGTGCGATCCGGGAGATCCGCTCCAACCGTGACCCCCTCTTCGGTGGCCACCCCCCTGAGCCGCTTGCTCCCTACCTGGGCGAACTGATCGCGGCTGTTCAGGCGTCCGCTGCGGCCGGCCGGCCGGCGGTGGGCATCGTCTTCGATGGCGATGGCGACCGGATCGCCGCGATCGACGAACGGGGCCGCTACTGCAGCACCCAACTGCTGATGCCCCTGCTGATCGACCATCTGGCCCGGGCCAGATGCCTGCCGGGCGCCGTGATCAAGACCGTCAGCGGCTCTGACCTGATGCAGCTGGTGGCGGAGGGCCTGGGGCGGAAGGTGATCGAGAAGCCGGTCGGGTTCAAGTACATCGCGGCTGAAATGCTCACCGGTGAGGTGTTGATCGGCGGTGAGGAATCGGGTGGGGTGGGCTTTGGCCTGCACCTGCCGGAGCGGGATGCCCTGCTCGCCGCCCTGCTGCTGGTCGAGGCGCTCGTTGAGGGCGGTGTGCCCCTGGGTGAGCGCCTCGACCGCCTCCAGGCGGCCCATGGCGGTGTGAGTGCCTACGACCGCCTCGATCTGCGGCTCAAGGACATGGCCAGCCGCGAGCGGCTGGAGGCCCAGCTGGCGGCCGCACCTCCCGGAGAGGTTGCCGGCGCGCCCGTGCTCGAGGTGATCCGCACCGATGGCGTCAAGCTGCGGCTGGGGCCGAGCCACTGGCTGATGCTGCGTTTCTCAGGCACCGAACCGCTGTTGCGGCTCTACTGCGAAGCTCCGTCGGTGGAGAGGGTCGCGGCGGTGCTGGCCTGGGCGCGTGACTACGCCGAGGCGACCTGAACGTGGAGGGCATCGCATCCTCCGCCGGCCCCACCGTCCTGGTGATCGCCAGCGGCAATGCCGGCAAGTTGCAGGAGTTCCGTCGCTTTCTCTGCCCGCCAGCGGCGGACCGTGATCCGGATCTTGAACTCCGCCCCCAACCCCAGGGTCTGGACGTGGAGGAAACGGGCAGCAGCTTCGCCGCCAATGCGCGCCTGAAGGCCGAGGCGGTGGCACGAATCACCGGCGAATGGAGCCTCGCCGATGATTCCGGCCTCTCGGTGGAGGCCCTCGGCGGTGAGCCCGGCATCCGCTCGGCCCGCTATGCCCCCACGGATCCTGAGCGGATCGCCCGGCTGCTGCGGGAGCTGGAGGAGGCCACCACCATGGCCGCCGCCGCCGGCCTGCCCTGCTCCAGAAGGGCACGGTTCACTGCCGCTCTGGCCGTGGCGGATCCCGGCGGACGGATCGCCCTGGAGGTGGAGGGATGCTGTGAGGGTGAGATCCTGCCGGCGCCGAGGGGAACCGGTGGGTTCGGCTACGACCCGCTCTTCTACGTTCCGGAGCTCCGGCTCAGCTTTGCTGAGATGGATTCCGAGCAGAAGCGCAGGGTGGGTCACCGGGGCCGGGCCCTGCGGGCCCTGCTGCCCCGATTGCGGGCCTTGCTGGGCTCAGCCGCCGCCGCCCGGCCTGACTGACCCGGCCTGACTGACCCGGCCCGACCGACTAGGACGGAGGGAGTCTTCAGAGTCCACCCATGTCCAAATCCCAGCTCACCGCCTTCCTGGCCCAGGTTGAAGCCGACCCGGCCCTCAAGCTGAGGGTCGAGGCGGCCACCGATCTCAACGCCGTGGTGGTGATCGGCCAGGAAAGTGGCCATCTGTTCTCCGCAGCCACCCTGGCCCGTCATCAGCGCGGCTGATTCAGCAGGGGTTCAGGGTCTGAGCGCCCCACGCAGCTGCTCCACCCTGGCGCGGTTGACGCCGAGGTCGGAGTCCCCCAGCCGGGAAGCCGAGCGGACCTGCAGCACGCCGGCTTCAGGGTCGGCGGCCAGCTCGAGATCGTCGATGAAGCCGAACAGGCGGCTTTCCGCCGTGGCATGCAGGTAGCTCGGGGATGAGCTTTCGATGCGGGTGCCGGGCAGGCCCGCCAGCACAGGACCGAGTTGCTTCAGGGCCGCTGCTGGATCGGCGAGGCGCCAGTCTTCGCGAACGCAGTGGGCCGGGCTGGGGCAGGCGGCCAGCTGGCCGGCCTGCAGGCCCAGCGACTCCGGCACGGGCCCGGCCAGGTGCAGCAGGGAGGCTTCGGCCGGCAGGGGCAGCCAGAGCAGGGCCAGCAGCAGGAAGAGGTGCACCATCTCAGCTGGCCTCGGCCCAGCTGCCATGCAGGCCGTGGGGGATCGCCAGGGGCAGGGGCAGCACGGCCTGCTCGCTGAGGTCGCCGGCCCGGAGAATCACAAGATCGCTGGAACAGCGGGCTCCGTTCCAGACCACCACCAGCAGCCAGCCATCGTCTTCCTCGCTGCCTTCGGCCCGGGGCACCATCACCGGCTCACTCACGAATCCCCGTGGCGCGGCACTCCACAGCAGGCGCTCGCCGCTCTCCAGGTCGAGTTTCTCAATCGCCTGCAGCGGTGCGTTGCCGCTTTCCTGCTCCGTGACCGCCATCCAGGCATAACGGGCTCTCAACCCCACCCGGGCGGGATTCACGGTGGCGAATTCGCAGCAGCGCTCCTCCAGCAGCTCGGTGGAAACCGTGCCGGCCGCCAGGTCGATCCGGCAACGCTTGAGCTGGCCGATCGGCAGGCTGGCGAAGTCGACGGCGCGGAAGTCCACATCCGGGCCGATCGAGGGGAAATCGGCGTAGAAGATCGAATCCACCACCACCGTGCCCGCTGCTCCCTGGTCGGGTTCCTCCCAGGCGTTGAGGTGATGGAACACGAAACCCTCAGGCGCGGCCACCTGAAGTGGTTTGCCATCGCCGGAACGGGGCAGCAGCCAGAACTCCCCGGGGACGCCTGGCTTCGAATCGAGGCACTGGGCAGCCCCCTTGAGGCCGAACACGAAGCCGAGCGGGTTGAACGACATGGCGTTCTGCAGGAACACGGCCCAGTGGGGTGTGATCGCGAAGTCGTGCAGGAAGGCGAAGCCGCCGAAGCTGTGCTTCTGGTCGGTGAGCAGGGCCCCTGCATCGGCTCCATCGGCACCGAACTCCATCAGCCTGATCGTGCTGCGGGGCCCGGCCTTGACACCGAAGCTGACCATGCGGCGACGGCCGTGGTGGCCAGGATCGAAGCGGGGGTGCGCACTGAAGGCCTCGGCCGGGGCCAGGTTGCCGTCGAGCAGGTCGATCCCGGTTGTTTCCAGTGACTCCGGATCGAGGCTGTGGGGCGAGCTGGCCTCCCACAGGGCCAGCAGCTTGTCGCCCAGCCGCACCACATGGGTGTTGGCGATGTTCTTGAGCCGCAGGTCGAAGGCATTGGCCGCCAGGCCGCCGGGCTTCTGGGTGCCGAACACGCCGCGGTAGGTGAACTTGCCTGCCGCCTCTTCCGCCTGCCAGCCCTCGGTGCGCACGAAGCGATTGGTGAGCCGGGCCTGGCCGGCCTCGAAGCGAAGGGCGGTGATCATGCCGTCTCCGTCGAAGGGGTGGTGCACCCAGCGACCGCCCCGCTCGAGGCGACCAGGCCCGTTGCGGTAGAGGGTGCCCTTCAGCTGGGCCGGGATCGTGCCGGAGCTGGCTTCGAGGCCAACGGCGGTGAGCTCGCTGCCTACGTTGCGGAAGGCACTGGCCCAGTCGGAGCGGTCGTAGGCGGTGGCTGGGCCGGCGGCAGGGCTGCTGGGTTCAGGTCGGCTGGGGGCGACGGTCATCGGATGGCAGCGGAGCGCATTGGGCGAATCCCATCATCACGTAACGAACCATTACGGCGTGGCTGTGGGTCCAGGACCTGCCGGGCCGGGGCCCGCTTCAGCCCCAGCCGCCCGCCTGCTCCAGCAGGCCCTTGCTGCTGGGCACGCCGCTGGCGCGGCGCGGATCGATCTCCACCGCCAGGCGCAGGGCCCGGGAGAAGGCCTTGAAGCAGGCCTCCACGATGTGGTGGGAGTTGGCGCCGCTGAGCTGACGGATGTGGAGGGTGAGGCCGGAGTTGTTGACCACCGCCACGAAGAATTCCCGCACCAGTTCGGTGTCGTAACTGCCGAGCCGCTGGGCCGGGATCGCCAGGTCGTAGCTGAGGTGGGGCCTGCCGGAGCAGTCGAGCGCCACCTGCACGAGAGCTTCATCCAGCGGTGCCGTGAAGTGTCCGAACCGCTGGATGCCGCGCCGCTCCCCGAGTGCCTGGGAAAGGGCCTGGCCCACCGCGATGCCCACATCTTCATTGGTGTGGTGAGCATCGATCTCGAGGTCACCCCTGGCGGTGATCACCAGATCCAGCAGGCCATGGCTGGCCAGCTGATGCAGCATGTGATCAAGGAACGGAACGCCGGTGTTCACCTGGCAGCGACCTGTTCCGTCGAGAGAGAGCTCCACCCGCACATCGGTTTCGCCGGTGACGCGGTGGATCGTGCCGGTGCGTGGGTCCATCTCGATCGGGGCCGCGGTGGTTCTGATACGCCATTGTGATCGCCGCCAAGGCCATCGGCCGCCAGCCAGCGAGCCAGCCATGCTGCCCGCAAGCTGGTGATCACATTCCCGAGATGCCGTAGCCGGCGTCCACGTAGATCACCTGGCCGGTGATGCCGGAGGCCAGCGGACTGGCCAGGAAGGCGGCGGTGGCGCCCACTTCGTTCTGGGTGACGGTGCGGCGCAGGGGGGCCTTCGCTTCCACGGTATGGATCATGTCGAGGATGCCGCCGATGGCGGAACTGGCCAGGGTGCGGATCGGACCGGCGCTGATCGCGTTCACCCGAACCTGCTTGTCGGGGCCAAGCTCTGCCGCCAGATAACGGACCGAAGCCTCCAGGGCCGCCTTGGCGACGCCCATCACGTTGTAGTTGGGGATGGCTCGTTCGGACCCCAGATAGCTGAGGGTGATCACGCTGGCCCCCTCGTTGAACAGGGGCTTGGCCCAGCGGCAGAGCGGGGCGAGGGAGTAGGCGCTCACCTCAAGGGCCCGGGCGAAGCCCTCCGGGCTGATGGCGGAGTAGTCGCCGATCAGCTCCTCCTTGCCGGCGAAGGCCAGGCAGTGCACCAGCACGTCGAGGCTGCCCCATTGCTCCTTGACACGCTCGAACACCGCCTCGATCTGGGCCGGGTCCTGCACGTTCAGGGGCTCGAACAGGCTGGGGTTCAAGGGCGCGGTGAGCTCGCGCACCTTGGCCTCGAAACGGCCCTTCTCATCGGGCAGGTAGGTGACCCCCAGGTCGCAGCCGGCGGCGGCCAGCTGCTGGGCGATCCCCCAGGCGATCGAGCGGTTGTTGGCGATGCCCGTGACGAGAGCTTTCTTGCCGCGCAGATCGAGGAGCATGGACGGGGATCAGGAGAATGGGATTCTCCCGCAGCGTCTGCAACCGTGGTCCTTCAGCCCAGGGCCTTTCGACCAGAGGGTCCCTGGGGGGGGCTTGATCCTTCGCCCGCCGCAGCTCCGGTTCTCTGGTTGATCGATCGCCGCCAGGAGGAACTGGCCCTGCAGCGTCCAGCGCTGCTGAGTCTGCTGGCTCCGGCGGAGCGGGTCCGGCTGGAGCGGTGGCGGCGGGCCGATGATCGCGACCGTTTCCTGCTTGGACGCGCTGCGCTGCGGCTGCTGCTGGGCGGGCTGTGTGGCGAGGATCCGGCCGGACTGGAACTGGAGGCCGGCCCCAATGGCAAGCCCCGCCTGGCGGCCGCCACCACCGCCCGCCTGGCCTCCAGGCCACCCGAGTTCAATCTGGCCCACTCCGGCGATCTGGTGCTGCTGGGTTTCCATCCCAAGCGTCCGGTGGGGGTGGACGTCGAGTGGCATCGCCCAGGCCTGCGCTGGGAGGCGATCGCCGGCCGGTGCCTGACTCCGGCGCTCTGCCAGGAGATCAAGGCGTTGCCAGCCGCGGCCAGGCCGCCGGCCTTTCTGCGGCATTGGTGCCGGCTTGAGGCGGAGCTGAAGGCGCGGGGAACCGGTTTCGCCGTCGTACCGGAACCCCAGCCTGCCCCCCTGCCGGGGGTGGTCCTGCACGATCTCGCCTTGCCACAGGGTTACAGCGGCGCTGCGGCTCTGTGTTGTGATGCCAGCCCTCTCAGCGGGGCGGTTCTTCCTGGGGGGGGATCGGTGCCAGGGACTCTTCCTGCTGACGCACTTCCTCCGGATCGCTGAGCAGGTCCTTTTCCTGCAGCATCGGCAAGGACTCCTTCTTCACCTCCTCAGGGCGGCGGGGCGGTTCGAGCCATTCCCAGCGACTGCGGGGAGCCCTGGCCTTGCACAACGCCTCAAGCTCGCGACCCAGAGCATGGCGCACGTCGCGGCGATCCATCGCGGCGAAGAACTCCGGTCGTGTCGCCAGACTGGAGCTGAACGGGGCGGAACCATTGCCGTTGAACAGCCTGGTGGCGTCGATCAGCCAGCGGGGTCGGCAGACCCCCGACTCCCGGGTGTCCGTCTCGAGCCAGATGTGAAGGCCATAGCCATCGGGCTGATTCACCACCGCCAGGCCGTCGTGGGGTTGGTGGCGCTGCAGGGGAAAGATCCTCCAGCTGGGTCGCTGGTGGGCGGGGGTGCAACCGCTCAGCAGCAGCAGGGCGCCCAGGCCGATGACTGAAAACCGATGCGGGAGCCGCGACAAGGACACAGGTCAGGATCGGCGCCGATCCTGCCGGAACCAGCCTTCGGCGCAACCCCAGCTGAGGGGTTTATGGTTCCCTCCATGCAGGTGCCCCCCTTCGATCTCACCGAGCAACTTCATCAACACGGTGAAGCCCTTGAGGATGCCGTTCTGCAGGTGTTGCGCAGCGGGCAGTACATCGGGGGGCCCACAATCGCTCGCTTTGAGCAACAGTTTGCCGCGGCGATCGGCTGTCCCCATGCGATCGGCTGCAACAGCGGCACCGATTCCCTGGTGCTGGCGCTCCGGGGCCTGGGCATCGGCCCCGGCCATGAGGTGATCACCAGTGCCTTCAGCTTTTTCGCCACGGCTGAAGCGATCAGCGCCGTCGGTGCCACTCCGGTGTTCGTCGATGTCGAGGAAAGCTCTTACCTGATCGATCTGGAACGGATCGAGGCCGCCATCACCCCGGCGACCAGGGCCCTGATGCCGGTCCACCTGTTCGGCCGTCCCGTTGATATGGAGCGTCTCGGCGCGATCGCCACCGCCCACAACCTCCTGGTGATCGAAGACTGCGCCCAGGCCACCGGGGCGACCTGGGCTGGGCGACCGCTCGGCAGCTGGGGAGAGGCCGGTTGCTTCAGTTTCTTCCCCACCAAGAACCTTGGCGGGGCCGGAGATGGAGGGGCGGTCACCTGTCGTGATCCCGACCTGGCTCAACGCATCCGTCAGTTGGCCGTCCACGGCATGCCCCGCCGCTATCTCCACACTTCTCTGGGATACAACAGCCGGCTCGACGCGATCCAGGCAGCCGTGCTCAACGTCAAGCTGCCCCATCTTCAGGGGTGGATCGGTCGCCGCCACCAGCTGGCGGCCACCTACCACCTGGAGCTGGAGGGAACCCCTGGCCTGGTGCTTCCCGAAGCCGGTCCTGAGGGCCATAGCTGGAACCAGTTCGTGGTGCGGGTGCCCCGCTGCCCCGCGGGCCAGGCAAGTTGCGCCGGGCAGTGCACCCCCTCCGCCGACAGCATTGCCCACGGACTGCCGGAAAGCTGCTGCCGCGACTGGCTGAAGCAGGAACTCGCCGCTGCCGGAGTCCAGACGATCATCTACTACCCGATTCCGATTCATCGCCAGCCCGCCTACGCCGGACTTGGCTACGGCCCCGGCAGCCTGCCGATCACCGAGCGGCTCACCGCAGAGGTGCTCAGTCTGCCGATCTTCCCGGAGCTGAGCGCCGCCCAGCAGAACCGGGTCATCGAGATGGTGCGGCAGGTCTGCGCGATGGCCCTGCCGGCCCAGTCACGGACCGCCTCGATCGCCGCCTGATCGGATCCAGTTATCCCGGATCCAGTTATCCCGGATCCAGTCAGCCCCAATCCAATCAGCTTGAACCCAGCCTTGCCGACCCCTCAGCGCAATCTGGCGTGGAGGGCCTTGAAATGGGCCTGCTGCTGACGGTGATCGACGATCGGCTCGGGGTAGCCACGCCGCTCCAGCGGGGCGATTTCGCCCCGGATCAGATCCGCCGTGGCCACGTGGGCGAGCTCCGGCAGCCAGCGCCGGATGTAAACGGCCTCCGGGTCGAAGCGGGCCGCCTGGGTGAAGGGGTTGAAGATGCGCAGTGGCTTCGGGTCCATGCCGCTGCTGGCACTCCATTGCCAGCCACCGTTGTTGGCGGCGAGATCGCCATCCACCAGGCGCCGCATGAAGGCCCGTTCACCCCATCGCCAGTCGCAGATCAGATCCTTGACCAGGAAGGAGGCCACGATCATGCGACAGCGGTTGTGCATCCAGCCGGATTGGTTGAGCTGGCGCATCGCCGCATCCACGATCGGAACACCGCTGAGACCCTCGCGCCAGGCATCGAACCGGCCGGTGTCGTTCTCCCATGGAAAGTGCTGCCACTGGGGGCGGTAGGGGCCACTCGCCAGGGCCGGAAAGTGGAACAGGGCCTGCTGATAGAACTCACGCCAGGCCAGTTCCTGCTCCCACACCGTGATCGCCTGCTCCTGCTCATGGCTGCCGGTGGCGGGGCGCATGGCCTGGGCCGCGGCCCAGGCCATGCGGGGGCTGAGCGTGCCGAACCGCAACGCCGCACTCAGCCCGGACGTTCCCGGTTCGGCGGGATGATTGCGGCCCTGTTCGTAGTCGAGCAGGGCTCTCTGGCTGAAGGCGGCCAGCTGGGCGGCGGCGGCGGTCTCGCCAGGACGGCAGGGGCAGAGGGCTGCTCCAGCAAAGCCGCGTCCCCTGGCGGCCAGCCGCTCCAGTGCCGCCGCCGGATCCGCCTCCAGGCCATCGGCCAGGACGGCCGCCTGGCTGGTGGCCTCGAGATCGAGCAGGCCGCCGGGCGCAGGCCGGGGCGTGAGGGCGGCGGGGGGCAGGCCGTCCAGCCACTTGCGCCAGCTGCGCCAGTAGGGGCCGTACACCCGGTAGGGGTCACCGCTTCCGGTCCGCAGGGCTTCGGGGGGCACCAGCAGCTGGTCCCAGTCCACCAGAACCCTGGTGCCATCAGCCTGCAGGGCGGCCGCCACCGCGCGGTCCCGGTGCCGCTCGGCGGGCTCCACTCCCCGGTTCCAGGTCACCACCTCCGCCTGGATCGCCCGCGCCAGCCTGGGCAGCAGCTCGGTGGCCTCCCCTTCCAGCACCAGCAGACGGCTGCCGGCCTCCTGCCAGCGCTGCCGCAGTTCGCGCAGGCTTTCGGCCAGGAACCACAGCCGGGCCGACGCCTGATCCGACGCCGAAAGCCAGTCGGCGTCGATCACGAACACACCGGTCACGGCCGGGGTGATCCGGGCGGCGGCGGCCAGGCCGAGGTTGTCGGCCAGGCGCAGATCCCGCCGGTGCCAGAACAGCCAGCGTGGCCCACTCCGGCTGGCGGCTGACCCTTCCCTGACCCCTGTCGTCACCTCAGAACCCCAGCTGCTGGCGGGCCCGGAACCAGGCGGTGACACTCTTGCCATCGAGGGCTTCATCGCCGCTGGCGATGGCGCCGTCCAGGTCCGAGGGCGTCAGCAGCAGCACCTCGAGATCTTCGTCGTCGTCGCCGGCGGGTGGCACCTCCAGCCGGGTGAGCCCCCGGGCCAGGAAGAGGTGAATCACTTCATCGGAATAGCCGGGACAGGGCAACATCACACCCAGCTCGTCCCAGCGGCTGGCGCTGTAGCCGGCCTCTTCGCCCAGCTCCCGCTCCATCGAGGCCTGGGGATTCTCCCCCTGCTCCAGGGTGCCGGCTGGAAACTCAAGGATGCGGCGCTGCACGGCGAAACGGTACTGGCGCAGGATCACCACCCGGCCGTCGTCGAGCATCGGCACCGCCAGGGCGGCGCCGGGGTGGCGGATGATCCCGAAGCTGGCTTCGATCCCGATCGGCAGCACGATGCGGTTGAGCTCGAAGCGCAGCTTGCGGGCCTGCAGCACCGCCTCTGTGGCCAGGTGACGCGAGGGCTCAGGGGGTGGCAGCGGCGCCATGGGATGGATCAGGAAGATCCCAGTCTGGCCGTTGCTCCGGCCAGCCGCTCCGGCCGGGCAGGGCCTCGGGGGGGACTTCGCCAGGCCGGTTCAGCAGGGTGGCCAGCAGCAGCGAGGCCGAAGCCCTGGCCCCCTGTGGAACCAGGGCCGGATCGATGGCCGCCAGGGGGGCCAGCACGAAGCTGCGCTGCTGCAGAAGCGGGTGGGGGAGGCTCAGCTCGGCGCTCCGCTGGCGGGCCTCGCCGCACCAGAGCAGATCCAGATCCAGGTGGCGTGGCCCCCAGTGCTCGACGCGGACGCGCCCGAAGCGCCGCTCGAGGGCCTGCAGCCGCTGCAGCAGATCCCGGGGATCCAGGCGGTTCAGGCTGGCCGAGGGGTGGTGCTCAGCTGTGGCCACCAGGGCGGCATTGAGATAGGGCGGTTGACCCGGTGGTCCCCCGACCGGCGCGGTGCGGAACAGCGGTGACCAACGGCAGTGCAGTCGATCGGCGGGCAATCCGGCGGCTTCGGCGGTTGCCGCCAGGCTGGCGGCCAGCAGGGGGCGAACCGCCAGCAGGGTGGTGAGCGGATCGCCGAGATTGGCCCCCAGGGCGATCGCCAGGCTGGCCGGTCGGGGGTTCTTCATCGCCAAAAGCTGATCGGCCAGACTGGCCCCCACCCAAACCGGTCTTTTCCTCCATGGTCGCAAGCGGCGTGCAGCCAGCCCCTCGACCCGGTTCGGGTTCGGTGCGTCAGCCAGCGGCCGGGGCCTTCCCGCTGGTGGCGATCACCGGCCATGGCACCCTCAAGCTGGCTCTGCTGCTGGCCGCTGTCGACCCCGGCCTGGGCGGAGTGGTGATCGCGGGGGGGCGTGGCACTGGCAAGTCGGTGCTGGCCCGGGGCCTCCATGCCCTGCTGCCTCCGATCGATGTGGTGGATTGCAGCCAGAACGCCGATCCCAGACGGCCCGAGGAGTGGGATGCCGCCACCCGTCGGCGCATCACCGAACTGGGCGGGGATGCCAGCGGCGCTGACCCCACCGCCCTGCTGCCTGCCCGGGTGATTCCGGCGCCCTTCATCCAGATCCCGCTCGGCATCACCGAAGACCGTCTGATCGGCTCGGTGGATGTCACCGCATCGCTGGCCTCCGGAACGAGCGTCTTCCAGCCGGGTCTGCTGGCCGAGGCCCACCGCGGGGTGCTCTACGTCGATGAACTCAATCTGCTGGACGATGGCATCACCAACCTGCTGCTGGCGGCGGTGGGCTCGGGGGAGAACCGGATCGAGCGGGAGGGGCTGAGCCTCTGTCACCCCTGCCGCTGCCTGTTGATCGCCACCTACAACCCCGAAGAGGGGCCCGTGCGCGATCACCTGCTTGATCGCTTCGCGATCGCCCTTTCGGCCAATCAGTTGATCAGCACGGAGCAGCGGGTGGAGATCACCCGCTCGGCCCTGCTGCATGGCGAGGCGGCCGCAGCCTTCGTGAGCCGCTGGCAGGATGAAACCGATGCCCTGGCCACCCAGTTGCTGCTGGCCCGCCAGTGGTTACCGGATGTGCGGATCGCCCGGGAGCAGGTGCTCTATCTGGTGAATGAAGCCATCCGTGGCGGCGTGGAGGGCCATCGGGCCGAGCTCTATGCGGTGCGGGTGGCCCGGGCCCATGCGGCCCTCAGTGGCCGAGATCTCGTCGATGCCGACGATCTGCAGGTGGCTGTTCGCCTGGTGATCGCGCCTCGGGCACTGCAGCTTCCTCCCCCTGATCCCGACCAGCCCCTGGAGCCGCCGCCACCCCCCCCGGCAGACCCGCCCCCGTCCGATCCGCCTGCGGAGGAGCCGCCGCCACAGGACGATGCCGAGGAGCCGGACCCGCCGGAGCCTCCCGATCAGGACGAGGCCGAAGCCGACCAGGACAGCCCCGATGATCAGGCGCCACCGTCGATTCCCGAAGAGTTTCTGCTCGATCCCGAAGCCACCGCGATCGATCCTGATCTGCTCCTGTTCGCGGCAGCGAAGACCAGGCGCGGTGGCAGCGGCAACCGTTCCGTCGTGATCAGCGACAGCCGCGGCCGCTACGTCAAACCGATGCTGCCCCGCGGGCCGGTGCGGCGGATCGCCGTTGATGCCACCCTGCGGGCCGCCGCTCCCCATCAGAAGGCGAGACGGCAGCGGGAGCCCCACCGCCGGGTGATCGTCGAGGACGGCGACCTGCGGGCCAAGCAACTGCAGCGCAAGGCGGGTGCCCTGGTGATCTTCCTGGTTGATGCCAGTGGTTCGATGGCGCTCAACCGCATGCAGAGCGCCAAGGGTGCCGTGCTGCGGTTGCTCACCGAGGCCTATGAAAACCGCGACCAGGTGGCCCTGATCCCCTTCCGGGGCGAGCAGGCGGAGGTGCTGCTGCCCCCCACC
This sequence comes from Synechococcus sp. CS-1326, assembly GCF_025128115.1. Taxonomy (NCBI): domain Bacteria; kingdom Bacillati; phylum Cyanobacteriota; class Cyanophyceae; order Synechococcales; family Synechococcaceae; genus Synechococcus; species Synechococcus sp. CS-1326. Next base: position 17,825 of record NZ_JAHLYV010000010.1, read on the forward strand.
CGCTCGATCACGGCGGCGCGGCGGCGGCTGGAGCAGATGGCCTGTGGCGGTGGCTCACCCCTGGCCCATGGCCTCACCCAGGCGGCAAGGGTGGGGGCCAATGCCCTGGCCAGCGGCGATCTCGGCCAGGTGGTCGTCGTGGCGATCACCGATGGCCGCGGCAATGTGCCGCTGAGCCGCTCGCTCGGTCAGCCGGTGCTGGAGGGGGAGGAGCCGGTGGATCTCCGGGAGGAGCTCCGCCTCGTGGCCGGGCGCTACCGCGCCCTTGGCCTCAAGCTGCTGGTGATCGACACCGAGCGCAAGTTCATCGGCAGCGGCATGGGCAAGGAGCTGGCCGAGGCAGCCGGTGGCCGTTATGTGCAGTTGCCCAAGGCCAGCGACCAGGCGATTGCCGCGATCGCCCTGGAAGCTCTCAACGGCACCTGAAGGCCCAAGGGAGAACCCTCTGAACGGGTCCTACTCCGCTGGTTTGGCCTTGCCGGCCCTGCCCTTTTCTGCCTGGTCCCGGGCCAGGCCCGTCTGGGCCGGATAGAGCTCATCAAACAACTGGCCCAGTCCGATCGCCACGCTGCGGACCCCATCCATGAACATCGGGTCGCTGGTGAGCTTGTTCACATCGCCCCCCACCGCATCGACCCGGGCGGTGAGCCGCTGGGCGTTGCTGACCGTGGTCTTGAGCTCGGCCAGGGTCTTGGGGTTGTCGAGAGTGGCAGTGAGGTTGCGCACGTGCCGGCCGGCGGTGGCGGCATCGGCACTGGCGGCGTTCAGATTGGCAAGGATAGGATCGGCCTTGCCCACGGCCGCGTTCAGCTCCTTCACCAGCCGCTGCGCTTCCTTCAGGAAGACCTGGGCCTCCTTGGAGGTGGCATCGAAGCTGCGGGTGGTGGAGGCGATCTGGGGCAGGATCTGTTCCCGTTCAGCCTGGGCAAGCAATTTCTGCATCAGTTCGGTGACGCTGCTCAGGCTGGCGGCGGCGACACCCTTGAGTTCATTGCCGGCGCAGACCATCACCGCCTTGTCGCAGTTCGGATCGCGGGGGTTCGGGCCATTGGCGGCAAGGGGATTGCCGGTGCTGATCAAGGCGACCTGGGCATCCCCCCCCAGCAGGGAACCGGTCTGCACCTGGGCGATGGTGGGTCTGGCCAGGCGCAGCCTGGGATCGCTGATCTCCAGTTCGGCCAGCACCGCTGCCGAGGTGGTTTTGAGGCTCTTGACGCTGCCCACCTGCACGCCGCGATAGATCACCGGGGAGCGGTCCGCCAGGCCGGCGGCATCCTCAAAACTCGCCTTGACGATCCAGTTGTTCTGACTCAACGAGACCCCTCGCAGCCAGAGCCACAGGCCAAAGCTGCCGACTACAGCGCCGAGCAGGGTGAATCCGACCAGAGCCTCACGCACGCTACGCCGCATGTCGTATCAGAGCTCCACTGGTTGCATCGGGCCCTGCAGACTACCGCTGCGAAACTGGACCACATAGGGGTTCTGCGTGGTAGTGAAGGCTTCGGTGGGGCCGCACCACTGCACTCTGCCGTCGTAGAGCATCGCCACCCGCTCGGCGGAGCGCAGGATCGTGCTCATCACATGGCTCACCACCACCGAACATCCACCCGCCATCCGGCTGCTGGTGACGATCAGATCCTCGATGCGCGTGCAGGCCACCGGATCCAGGCCGGCGGTGGGTTCGTCGAACAGCAGCACGGGGTGTTGGCCGGTGGAACGGCTGGGGTCCTCGATCAGGGCGCGGGCAAAGCTCACCCGTTTCTGCATGCCGCCGCTGAGTTCTCCAGGCAACAGGTTTTCGATGCCCAGCAATCCGACGGCTTCCAGCGCCTGATGGACCCTGGCTCGGATGTCCCGGTCGCGCAGGCCGCTGTGTCGGTAGAGGAGGAAGCCCACGTTCTCGCCCACCGTCAGGGAGGCCAGCAGGGCAGGGTTCTGGAACACCAGCCGCACGTCGGGGGGGTGCGGTTGGTCGATGCGCAGGTAGCGCTGGGGGATGCCGTTGACGCGCAGTTCCCCGTCGCTGGGCAGCAGCAGGCCGGCGAGGATGCGCAGCACGGTGGATTTTCCCGTTCCCGATGGCCCCACCACCGCCAGCCGCTCCCCTTCCAGGAGGGTCAGGTTGACGTCGTCGAGAACGGTGTTGGAGCCCCAGCGCATGCTGAGGTTGACCAGCTCCACCACTGGTTGCGAACGGCTGGGGCCCGATGGCGGTGCCGGATTTTCCTTGTCGTTCATTCGTACAGTTCCATCGACTCCGTGCTGTGGCGTGAAGCCCTGTCGGTTTGAACTCCCAGCGCCCCCATCTGCCCCGACGCCTGAGCGGTCGGTCGGTTCGCCGTCCGGGTTGGATCGGTCGGGGAGATCGGCGTCAACAGGATCTGATGAGCCGCTCCAGGCGGGCCGTGCGCTGGCTGCAGCCCGGTCTGGTGGTGAAGCGCTGGGTTTTCACCTCCGGTCTTGGGCTGGTGCTGGCCCTGCTGGGGGCCGCCATCCTCGCCGATCTCAAGCCGATCTACTGGTCACTGGAATCGCTGAACTGGCTGCTCTCTCAGCTCACCCAGGTCCTGCCCAGGGGAATTACCGGCCCCGTGGTGCTGCTGATTGGTGCGGCCCTGGTGATCTGGGGTCAGAGCCGCAGCTTCGACTCGATCCAGCAGGCCCTGGCCCCGGAGAAGGGCACCGTGCTGGTGGATGCCCTGATGGCCCAGCGGCGGCTGAACCGGGGTCCCAGTGTCGTGGCGATCGGCGGCGGTACCGGCCTGGCCACCCTGCTCAGCGGCCTCAAGCGTTACAGCAGCAACATCACCGCCATCGTCACCGTGGCCGACGATGGCGGCAGCAGTGGTGTGCTGCGCCGCGAACTGGGGGTTCAGCCCCCCGGGGACATCCGCAACTGCCTGGCCGCCCTGGCCCGGGAGGAACCGTTGCTGACCCGGTTGTTCCAGTACCGCTTCCAATCCGGCAGTGGGCTTGAGGGCCACAGTTTCGGCAATCTTTTTCTCAGCGCCCTCACGGCAATCACCGGCAGCCTGGAGTCGGCGATCACCGCCAGCAGCCGGGTCCTGGCTGTTCAGGGTCAGGTTGTGCCTGCCACCACGGCGGATGTGCGCCTCTGGGCGGAGCTGGAGAACGGCGAGCGAATCGAGGGCGAATCCAGCATCGGCCATGCCACCAGCCCGATCGTGAGGCTCGGCTGCATCCCGGAGCGTCCACCGGCCCTGCCGCGGGCCCTCGAAGCCATCGCCAATGCCGAACTGATCGTGCTCGGCCCCGGCAGCCTCTACACCTCGTTGCTGCCCAATCTGCTGGTGCCCCAACTGGTCGAGGCGATCAGCCGCAGCAAGGCGCCCCGCCTCTACATCTGCAATCTGATGACCCAGCCCGGTGAAACCGACAGGTTGGACGTGGAGGGCCACCTGCGCGCGATCGAAGCCCAGCTGGCCAGCCTGGGTGTGGAAGAGCGACTGTTCACGGCGGTGCTCGCCCAGGAGACCATCGCCGACAACCGCCTGATCGACCACTACCGGGCCCGGGGGGCGGAACCGGTGATCTGCGACGGGCCGAAGTTGCGGAGCCAGGGCTATGAGGTGATGCAGGCTGCCTTGCAGGGCACCCAGCCCACGGCCAGCCTCCGCCATGATTCCCGCAGCCTCGCCCAGGCGGTGATGCGCTTCTACCGCAGGATGAAGGGAAACAGGGGACTGGAGTTCAGCTGAGCGGCGGCCGGCTCAGTAGGCATCCTGGAGTTCGTAGAAATCTGGCTGCACGTAGTCCTTACGGAGCGGGAAGCCCTTCCAGTCTTCGGGCATCAGCAGGCGCTTGGGGTGGGGATGCCCCACGAATTCAACCCCGTACATGTCGAAGGTTTCGCGCTCCTGCCAGTCGGCGCCGCGGTAGAGGCCATAGAGGCTGGGGATTCTGAGCGCTCCGTCCCTGGCAAGGAACACCTTCAGGCGCACCTCTTCGGGCCGGCTGCCCGGAGCGGGAGCTGGATCAGCCGCCGCACCCAGCTTGACGAGGTGATAGAAGCTCACCAGCCGTCCACCGGCCCCTTCGTCGTAGCCACCCTGACATTGCAGGTAATCGAAGCCCGTTGCCTTCAGGGCCGTGGCCAGCAACGGCAGGGCTTCCGGTTCCACACCGATCAGCTCAACGCCGACATGGTCGGTCCCGAGGCAGTCGTGATCAAAACCCTGGGAGCTGAGCCATTGGCTGACCGGGCCCGCAGTGGCGGCAACGAGCTCAGCGGGCTCTGGCTGCCGGACGGGGTCCTGGGCAGGAGCTGAATCGGAAGTGGGATCAGGCATCGGTGTTGACGCTGGTGGCGGGGATCGGCTCGGCTGTGGGGGCAGGGTCGGCCGTGGCCGCGATCGGCAGGCCGGAGGATTCGGCCAGGGCCGCCACCTGGGTTTCCGCCTTGAGATAGGCGCCGGTGATGATCGGCTCGACGGCTTTGAGCTGGTGGCTGATCGTCAGATAGCGGTGGGTGGGGAGCAGGTTGCCTCGCTCGGCCAGAGCCTCATTGCCCACTTTCTTGCGCAACTTGATCACGGCGTCGAAGATCGCCTCAGGCCGAGGCGGGCAGCCGGGGATGTACAGATCCACAGGGATCAGTTTGTCAACGCCGCGCACGGCAGTGGTGGAGTCGGCGCTGAACATGCCGCCGGTGATCGTGCAGGCACCCATGGCGATCACGTACTTGGGTTCCGGCATCTGCTCGTAGAGGCGGACAAGGGCCGGGGCCATCTTCATGGTCACCGTGCCGGCGGTGATCAGCAGGTCGGCCTGGCGGGGACTGGAGCGGGGCACAAGGCCGAAGCGGTCGAAGTCAAAGCGGGAGCCGAGCAGGGCGGCGAACTCGATGAAGCAGCAGGCCGTTCCATAGAGGAGGGGCCAGAGGCTGCTGAGCCTCGCCCAGTTATGTAGGTCGTCGAGGCTGGTGAGGATCACGTTCTCGGATAGATCCGAGGTGACCGTGGGAGCTCCGATCGGGTTGCAGGTGGCGGCGCGCAGATCGCGCAGGGCCTCGATCGATGGGGAAACAGGGGAAGGGGTGATCGTCATCGTGAGAGACCGGTTAGCTCCATTCGAGGGCGCCCTTGCGCCAGGCGTAGGCCAGGGCCACCACCAGGATCGAGATAAAGATGAGGGCCTCGATGAAGGCCAGCAGGCCGAGCCGGTTGAACGCCACGGCCCAGGGGTAGAGGAACACCGTTTCCACGTCGAAGATCACGAAGACCAGCGCGAACATGTAGTAGCGGATGTTGAACTGGATCCAGGCCCCGCCGATCGGCTCCATGCCCGATTCGTAGGTGAGCCGCCGCTCGCCGCTGCGGGATTTCGGAGCAACGAGCTTGTTGGTGACAAGGGCCAGCACCGGAACCGCCGCTGAGATCAGCAGAAAGCCCAGGAAGGCGTCATAGCCGGGGAGAACGAACATCAGCCGACCGAACCTGGCGGGAAGTCTGGCATCCGCCGGCGGAAATCGAAGGATCCAGCCCAGCCATCAGGCTGCTGATCGGAGGGTCTCGATAGAGTTGGCGGCATCGGCAGGGTGTCCATCGCCATGGTCAGTGGTCAGGACAACGAGCCGCAGAACGATCTGCCCCCTGAAACCGTTGCCACCGAGCCGGTTACGGCACCTGTCACCGAGCCGGTGACGGCGCCTGCCACCGATCCCGCCAGCCATCGCTTCGAGTGCCGCAGCTGCGGCTTCGTCTACGACCCCGATGAGGGCATTCGCAAGCTGAAGATCGAAGCAGGCACCCCCTTCAGCGCCCTTGACCCGGTGGGTTTCCGCTGTCCGGTCTGTCGCAGCCGGGTCGGCGCTTTCCGTGACATCGGTCCGCGCAGTCAAGCGAGCGGCTTCGAGCAGAACCTCGAGTTCGGCCTCGGCGTCAACAAGCTCACCCCGGGCCAGAAGAATGTGCTGATCTTCGGGGGCTTCGCCCTCGCTTTCGCCTTTTTCCTTTCCCTCTATTCCCTTCGTTGAGCCCCGTGAACCGTCTGTTCTCCTCCCTGCTCTCCCTTGTGCTTGCCGTTGGCCTCAGCTTCGGGCTCACTGGCTGCGTCACCTCGGGTCTGGCCTTGACGGCAACGAGCCCCTGGCAGCCGCTGCAGCTGAACACCACCTCCAGCCCCCTCGATCTGGCCTTCAGCGATGATCGGCATGGCTTCTTGGTGGGCAGCAACCGCCTCATCCTGGAAACCGACGATGGCGGATCCAGCTGGCAGGAGCGGGCACTGGCTCTGCCGGAAGGCGATAACTACCGTTTGATCAGCGTCGATTTCAACGGCCGCGAGGGCTGGATCGCCGGCCAGCCTGGTCTGCTGCTGCACAGCACCGATGCCGGCCAGAACTGGGAGCGCCTCCTGCTCGACACGAAGCTCCCCGGCGAGCCCTACCTGATCACGGCTCTCGGAGCCCAGCAGGCCGAGCTGGCGACCGATGTGGGAGCCATCTACCGCACAGGTGATGGCGGCTCCAGCTGGCAGGCGGAGGTGAGCGATGCGGCCGGAGCCGTCCGCGATCTGAGACGTTCGCCTGATGGTGCGTACGTGAGCGTCTCGAGCCTGGGCAATTTCTTTGCCACCTGGGTGCCGGGACAGGAGATCTGGCAGCCCCATCAGCGGATCAGCAGTCAGCGGGTGCAGAGCATGGGATTCCAGCCTCAGGGGACCCTCTGGATGGTCACCCGGGGAGCCCAGCTCCGCTTCAATGCCGATGCCTCCGACCTTGATCAGTGGAGCAAGCCTGTGATTCCGATCACCAACGGCTTCGGCTATCTGGATATGGCCTGGGACCCCACCGGGGCGATCTGGGCTGGTGGGGGCAGCGGCACGTTGCTGGTCAGCCGGGATCAAGGCGCCAGCTGGCAACGGGATCCGGTGGGATCTGAGCAACCGACCAATTTCAACCGCATCGTCTTCACCCCTGATGGCAAGGGCTTCGTGCTGGGTGAGCGGGGCAACCTGTTGCGCTGGGTGGCCTGACCGTCGCCGCTGTGTAACCAACCACCCGATCCCTTCCCGATGCTCCCGGGTCGACCCTTAAGATTCAGCAGCTGAATTGCCCGCTGCCATGGCTGCCGGCTCCACCGGGGAACGCCCCTTCTTCGAGATCATCACAAGCATCCGCTACTGGGTCATCCATGCGGTCACCTTGCCTGCCATCTTCCTGGCCGGCTTTCTGTTCGTGTCCACCGGGCTGGCTTACGACGCCTTCGGAACGCCGAGGCCTGATGCCTATTTCCAGGCTCAGGAGGCCAAGGCGCCTGTGGTGAGCCAGCGCTACGAAGGCAAGAGCCAACTTGATCTGCGCTTGAAGTGATTCCATGAGCCAATCTCCAACCGCCACCACGCCACGCAACTACCCGATCTTCACGGTGCGCTGGCTCTCGGTTCACGCCCTGGGAGTTCCCACGGTGTTCTTTCTGGGCGCCCTGGCCGCCATGCAGTTCGTTCGTCGCTGATTCAGAACCATGGAGCGCAACCCCAATCCGAACAACCTGCCCGTTGAGCTGAACCGCACCAGCCTTTATCTGGGGTTGCTGCTGGTCTTCGTGATCGGCGTGTTGTTCACCAGCTACTTCTTCAACTGAAATTCAGCATCAGCTGAATTCTGTTCAACGCAATCCCGACATCTCGCCATGAGCGGTAAGAAATCAGGCCTCCCCGATGGCCGCATTCCAGATCGTCTCCCCGACGGCCGGCCCGCCGTTCCCTGGCGCAGCCGTTGGACCGAAGGGGCCCTTCCCCTCTGGTTGGTGGCCACAGCCGGCGGAATCGCCGTGATCTTCGTGGTCGGTCTCTTCTTCTACGGCTCCTACGTCGCGGTCGGCTCAGCCTGAATCCAGCTTCGATACCAATCGGCAAAGCGCCCCACTCCTTCGGTGAGGGGCGTCTGGGGGGCAAAGCCAACCCAGCTCTCCAGGGCTGAGGTGTCTGCCGCCGTGGAGGTCACGTCGCCTGGCTGCATCGGCTCCAGTTGCTGAATCGCAGCGCGACCCAGGCATTTCTCCAGCACGGTGATGAACTCCAGCAGCGCAACGGGCTGGCTGTTGCCGATGTTGAACAGTCGATGGGGCACCGCCGCCGTGGCCGGATCCGGCGCCATGGGATCGAAATCGGTTGCTGCCGTTGCCGGCTTGTCGAGGCAGCGCACCACCCCTTCGACAATGTCGTCGATGTAAGTGAAATCACGCTGCATCAGGCCCCGGTTGAACACCCGGATCGGCTCGCCCGCCAGGATCGCCCGGGCGAACAGCATCGGCGCCATGTCCGGTCGTCCCCAGGGGCCGTACACGGTGAAGAAGCGCAGGCCGGTGGCCGGCAAGCCATAGAGGTGGCTGTAGGTGTGGGCCATCAGCTCATTGGCCTTCTTGGTGGCGGCATACAGGCTGACCGGATGGTTCACGGCGTGCTGTTCCGAGAACGGCAGGAGCTGGTTGCCGCCATAGACCGAGCTGCTGGAGGCATAGACCAGATGGCTGATGCCGTTGTGCCGGCAACCCTCCAGAATTGAGAGAAACCCCACCACGTTGCTGTTCACATAGGCGAGGGGATTCTCCAGCGAGTAGCGAACCCCCGCCTGGGCGGCGAGGTGCACCACCCGGTCGGGGCGCTCGCTGGTGAACAGCTCCGCGATCGCGCTGCCGTTGGCCAGGTCCAGCTGCTGGAACTGAAAAGAGGGCTGGAGCAGCAGCCGCTGCAGCCGGGCCTGCTTCAGGGCCGGGTCGTAGTAACTGTTCAGGTTGTCGAGGCCGATCACCCGCTCCCCGCGTGCCAGCAGTCGCTCAGCCACGGCGGCGCCGATGAAGCCCGCTGCTCCGGTGACCAGCACACTCATCGGTCGGGTCCGTTGTGTGGTTCAACCATTCAGCTGCCCTCCCCGACCCGCCAGACCTTCAGCCCGGCTGCCCGGGCCGCTGCCGCATCGGTGATGGCGCGGGCATCGAACAGCCAGGCGGGGCGGCGCATCCGTGAGGCGATTGCCGACCAGTCGAGCTCGCCGAAGGCGCTCCATTCGGTGAGGACCACAACGGCATCAGCGCCGGTGACGGCCTCCAGCACGGAGGCGCTGCTCTGCCAGCTGCCATCGCCGCCAGGGCCACTGCCATCACCTGCCGCTTCCGGGCGGCCAAGGTCGCTGCTGATCTGACCGCCGCCCACCTTGGGGTCGTGAATCGCCAGATGGGCGCCCTCTTCGAGCAGGTCGAGGCAGATCCGGATCGCCGGTGCTTCCCGGGTGTCATTGGTGTCGGCCTTGAAGGCGAAGCCGAGCACGGCGATCCGTTTGCCGCTCACCGTGCCGAACAGGCTGGCCACCACCAGCCGGGCGATCCGCTGCTGCTGCCAGCTGTTGAGCTCCACCACCTGCTGCCAGTAGCGGGCCACTTCTTCGAGGCGGTAGTGGCGGCAGAGGTAAACCAGGTTGAGGATGTCCTTCTGGAAGCAGCTGCCGCCGAAACCAGGCCCCGCGGCCAGAAAGCGGCTGCCGATGCGCGAATCCGTGCCGATCGCCCGTCCCACCTCGCGCACATCGGCACCGGTGGCCTCGCAGAGGGCGGCGATCGCATTGATCGAGGAGATCCGCTGGGCCAGGAACGCATTGGCGGTGAGCTTGGAGAGTTCGCTGCTCCAGAGGTTGGTGCGCAGGATCCGCTCCGGTTTCACCCAGTGGCCGTAGACCGAGGCGAGCGCCTCAATCGCGGCGGCTTCATCGCCGCCGATCAGTACCCGGTCGGGGTTCTCCAGATCCTTGATCGCGGTGCCTTCCGCCAGAAACTCGGGGTTGGAGAGCACCGCGAAGGATTTGGCGCCGTTGCTTGAAGGGTCGGCCGGGTCGGCGCCGGGTTGGCCCTGGGAGGCATTCAGGATCGCCTGGACGGTTTCGGCCGTGCGAACCGGCAGGGTGCTTTTCTCGACCACGACCGTGTGACCCTGGGCCGAGGCGGCCACCTGGCGGGCGGATGCCTCGATCCAGCGCAGATCAGAGGCTTCTCCGGCGCCGATCCCGCGGGTCTTGGTGGGGGTGTTCACCGAGAGGAACACCATGTCCGCGGCGGCGATTGCCCCATCCACCTCGATGCTGAAGTGCAGGTTGCGGCCCCGGCAACGCTCCACCACGGCGGCCAGTCCAGGCTCGTAGACGGGCAGCTGGCTGGTGTCGGGATCGTTCCAGGCGGCGATCCGGGCCACGTTGAGATCCACCACCGTGACCTGGATGTCCGGGCAGCGGTCGGCGATCACCGCCATAGTGGGTCCCCCCACGTAGCCGGCGCCGATGCAGCAGATGGTGCGGATCTCCAGAGGGGTGCTCATCGAGTCGTGGGAGCCAGGCAATCCGACTGAGCATCGCAGAGATCACTCAGCAGGAGCCGAACCGTGTCCGATGGAGCAAGGCGCTGTTCGGTGGCGGTGCGGAGATCCTTGAGGATCACCATCCCCTGGTCGCTTTCGCCCTCACCGATCAGCACCGCCCAGGGCGCTCCTGAGCGATTGGCCCGTTTGAGCTGTTTAGCGAAGGCGGCCCCGGAAAGGTCCAGTTCCACCGCGCAACCGCCTCGCCGCAGCTGTTGGGCCAGGGCCAGGGCCTCCAGTTCGGCCGCCTCCCCGCGGCTGACGAGATAGACATCGGCTGCCTTCGCCCCAGTCAGCCCCTTGGCTGCTTCGTTGCTGCTGAGCAGAAGCACAAGCCGCTCCAGCCCGATCGCCCAGCCCACCGCCGGGGTGGCCGTGCCGCCCAGTTCCTCGACCAGGCCGTCGTAACGGCCCCCCCCGCAGACCGTGGCCTGGGCTCCCAGCTCACTGCTGGTGATCTCGAAGGCCGTGTGGGTGTAGTAATCCAGGCCCCGCACCAGCCGGGGGTTGAGCCGGTAGGGAATATCCAGTTGGTCCAGGGCCCGACGGACGCGCTCGAAGCGTTGCCGGCTGGCTTCACTGAGACAGTCGCCGAGCAGGGGGGCGCCGGTCAGGATGGCTTGGGTGTCGGGCGACTTGCTGTCGAGGATGCGCAGGGGGTTCGTGTCGATCCGCGCCTGGGCCTCGGGATCGAGCTGGTGGCGGCGTGCATCCAGCCACTCGACCAGCACGGCCCGGTAGTGGGCCCGGTCGGTGGCATCGCCCAGGGAATTGAGCTCCAGGGTCAGCGCCTGGATTCCCAGCGCAGCGAGCAGATCCCAGGCGATCGCGATCGCTTCGGCGTCGCTGCGGGGATCGGCGAAGCCGAGCAGCTCGACGCCAAGCTGATGGAACTGGCGCTGACGCCCCGCCTGGGGACGCTCATAGCGGAACATCGGCCCTCCGTACCAGAGCCGCTGCGGCCCCAGGTTGAGCAGACCGTGCTGCAGCACCGCCCGCACCACCGATGCCGTGCCCTCCGGTCGCAGCGTGCAACGGCGCTGGCCGCGGTCTTCGAAGCTGTACATCTCCTTGCCCACCACATCGGTGGCGGCGCCGATGCCACGGGCGAACAGCTCGGTGGCCTCCAGCAATGGTGTGCGGATCTCCGTGAGTGCGGCCCGGTGGAACTGGCGCTGGGCGCAGGCTTCGATGGCCTGCCAGAGCGCCATCTGCTCAGGCAGCAGATCCACCATGCCCCGAAGGCTCTGCAGTTTCTCCACGCCGACGTTCAGCACTTCGCCCAGTTTGCGGGAGCGCCGCTCAGGCCTCCAGGCGACGCCTGAAGTCGGCGATGGTGCGATCCAGACCCTCGCTCAGATCCACGCTGGGCTCCCAGCCCAGTTCCTGCTGAGCCAGGGTGATCACCGGCTGCCGCTGGAGTGGATCGTCCTGGGGCATTGGCTGGGTGACCAGGGGGAGTGACGGATCGATCCGCTCACGTACCAGCTCGGCCAGCTGACGAATCGTGAATTCGCCGGGGTTGCCGATGTTGATCGGGCCGGGGTGATTCCCGTTCATCAGGCGGATCAGGCCCTCGACCAGGTCGTCGACGAAACAGAAACTGCGGGTCTGGCTGCCATCGCCATAGAGGGTGAGCGGCTCGCCGCGCAGGGCCTGAACGATGAAATTGCTCACCACACGGCCGTCGTCCGGCAACATGCGGGGACCGTAGGTGTTGAAGATCCGGGCGATGCGGATTTCGGTGCCGTGCATGCGGTGGTAGTCGTAGCAGAGGGTTTCCGCCACCCGCTTGCCCTCGTCGTAGCAGGCGCGGATGCCATGGGTGTTGACGCAGCCCCGGTAGCTCTCCGGCTGGGGGTGAACATCCGGATCGCCATACACCTCGCTGGTGCTGGCCATCAGCAGCCTGGCGCCGACCCGGCGGGCCAGGCCGAGCATGTTGTAGGTGCCGAGGAAGCTCGTCTTGGCGGTCTTGATCGGGTTGTGCTGGTAATGCACCGGCGAGGCGGGACAGGCCAGGTGCCAGACCCGGTCCACCTCCAGCCGGATCGGTTCGGTGACATCGTGGCGGACCAGCTCGAAGCGTGGATGGCCGATCCAGCCGGCGATGTTCAGCTTGCGGCCGGTGAAGTAATTGTCGAGGCAGATCACCTCGTCGCCCGCCTCCATCAGCCGGTCGACCAGATGGGATCCGACGAAGCCGGCACCACCGGTGACGAGATGGCGCATTGGTGTGGTGCTCACACGAATCGGTCAGGGTTTCGTGAGTGTATGGCTGCTGCCATGGCTGTGCTCCCGGCGCTCAGCGCAGGCCCAGCCATTTGTGGGTCTGCAGACTGAGCCGCCAGCCAGGCTGGTGGTGTACGAAGCCGATCGCTGCCGCCAGGCCCGCCGGGCTCTCCCAGCCGGGCTGCAGCAGCAGCAGGGGCGGAGCGGCCGTTGGCGCACCAGTGGCGCTCCGGCGTTCCTGGATCGCCGCGGCCGCCATCGCTTCGGCGAAGGGGAGATCAGCGGGGCCGTGAACCACCACCTTGAGCTCGTCGCAACGGGCCAGGGCCTCGCGGCTCGGGGGGAGATGGGGCTTGGGGGAGAGGGTGATCCAGGCAAAGTGGCCCGAGAGCGGATCCACGCCGCTGGTTTCGAGATGGATCGGCAGCGGGTGCAGGGCGGCACAGAGGGCATCGAGCTTGTGGTGAAGTGGCTCTCCGCCGGTGATCACCACAAAGCCGGCGCCAGCATCGGCTGCCGCTTGCGCCAGGGCGGCCAGCTCCGCCGTCGATTGGTTGGGATGCACGCCGGCAGGCCAGGAGTGCTTGGTGTCGCACCAGGAGCAACCCACGCTGCAACCACCCAGCCGGATGAAGAAGGCGCTGCGGCCGGCGTGCGCCCCCTCCCCTTGCAGGGAGTGAAAGGTTTCGACCACCGGCAGCGAAACGGGATCGTTTGCGAAGCTTGATTCGGCCATTCAACGGGAGACCGGCACCCCACAGGGCTGGGCTGCGCTCAGCTCCAGAGCCTCCCGCTGCTGGGCCGCTTCGATCAGGCCGCGGAAGAGGGGGTGGGGTTTGCCGGGGCGGGAGAGGAACTCGGGGTGGAACTGGCAGGCGGTGAAGAAGGGATGATCGCCCAGTTCAATCAGTTCCACCAGGCGGCCGTCCGGAGACGTGCCGCTGATCGTGAAGCCTGATTCGAGGAACAGGTTGCGGTAGGCGTTGTTGAACTCGTAGCGGTGCCGGTGCCGCTCATAGACCACTTCTTCCCCGTAAAGACGGGACGCCAGCGTGCCGGAAGCCAGGCGGCATGGGTAGACCCCGAGTCGCATCGTGCCGCCCAGGTCGACCACATCCAGTTGCTCCGGCAGCAGGTGGATCACCGGGTGGAGGGTCTCGGGGTCGAGTTCGGCACTGGTGGCCTCCGGGAGCCCCGCCAGGTTGCGGGCCCACTCGATCACGGCGCACTGCATGCCGAGGCAAAGACCAAGAAAAGGCACCCTGTGCTCCCGTGCCCAGCGGATCGCCGTCACCTTGCCGTCGACTCCCCGGTTGCCGAATCCGCCCGGCACCACCACCGCGTCCATGCCCTCCAGCAGGGCATCAGGCCCCTGGGCTTCGATCTGCTCTGCGCAGACCCAGCGCAGGTCGAGGGAGGCGTCGCGATCGATGCAGGCGTGGCGCAACGCCTCCACCACCGAGAGGTAGGCATCGTTGAGGCTCACGTACTTGCCCACCAGGGCCACCTTCACCGTGGGCCCCGGATTGCGCAGTTTCCGTACCAGCTCCGCCCAGCGGGCCATGTCGCTGGCGCGATCGTCGAGCCCCAGCACGTCAAGAACTTCGCGGCAGAGGCCCTCGCGCTCCAGGGCGATCGGCACCGCGTAGATGCTGTCGGCATCGAGGGCGGGGATCACCGCCCTGGTGGAAACGCCACAGAAGCCGCCGATCTTGGCCTTGAGCTCGTCGCTGATCGGCCGGTCGCTGCGGCAGACGAGCAGATCGGGCTGGATGCCGATCGAGCGCAGCTCCTTCACCGAGTGCTGGGTGGGCTTGGTCTTGATCTCGCCGGAGGTGCCGATGTAAGGCAGCAGGGTGACGTGCACGTAGGCGAGGTCGCGACGACCCACATCGCCGCGGAATTCCCGGATCGCCTCCAGGAAGGGCAGCGATTCGATGTCGCCGACGGTGCCGCCGATCTCGGTGATCACCACATCAACGCCGCTGTCGGCGGCGACCCGATGGATGCGTTCGCGAATCTCCCGGGTGATGTGGGGGATCACCTGGACCGTGCCGCCGTTGAAGTCGCCGCGGCGTTCCTTGTTGATCACCGCCTGGTAGATCGAGCCGGTGGTCACGCTGTTAAGGCGCGACATGGCGGTGTCGGTGAAGCGTTCGTAGTGGCCCAGGTCAAGGTCGGTTTCAGCGCCGTCCTGAGTGACGAACACCTCGCCGTGCTGGTAAGGGCTCATCGTGCCCGGATCCACGTTCAGATAGGGATCGAGCTTGAGGATCGAAACGCTGTAGCCCCGGCTCTTCAGCAGCCGGCCCAGGCTGGCAGCCACGATCCCCTTGCCGATGCTCGACACCACCCCACCGGTCACAAAAACGAACTTCGCCATGGGTGGTGGAGCCTGAGGCGTTGGCGGACACACCAATCTATCGACCTCCCATCAGTAAGAAATCCCTCTCATCAGAGCCCCCAACCCGGCCTCCTACCCCTGACGCCCTCGGGTCTGGCTGCGGCCGTTGCGCCCGCGCAGCGGGCAACACGGCCTGCGCCGGACCCGAGGGCGTCAGCCCTCCAGGAGGCTGCGCAGCATCCAGGCGGTTTTTTCGTGGATCTGCAGGCGCTGGGTGAGCAGGTCGGCGGTGGGTTGGTCGTTGGCCGCATCGGCCAGGCTGAACACCGATCGGATCGTGCGGGCCACGGCTTCATGGCCCTGCACCAGTTCATGCACCATGGCCAGGGCGGCGGGCACGCCTTCGGTTTCGGGGATCGAGGAGAGGCCCGCATAGGTGGCGCCGCCATAGGGAGCCGGAAACCCGAGGGCGCGGATCCGCTCAGCGATCAGGTCTAGGGCCGTCCAGAGCTCGGTGTACTGGTCCATGAACATCAGGTGGAGCGTGTTGAACATCGGCCCGGTGACGTTCCAGTGAAAGCCGTGGGTCTTGGCGTAGAGCACGGTGCTGTCGGCCAGGACGCGGCCGAGCCCCGCGGCGATCTGCTGCCGCTGAGCTTCGGGGATGCCGATGTCGATCGGGGGCGCGGTGATGGCCATGGGGGATTCGCGGGAGAAGGGTGGACCTCGTTCTAGCCGTGGCGATGCGGCCAGTGGCACCATCGCCACGGCCCGTGGCAAACGTTGGCTGGGGCGGTGGTGCGCTCAGCGGTGATGGCTGGGGCTGGAGGGCTCATCTGCCGTGGCTGCGGCTGGAGCTCGCTCAGACTTCCTCTTCCACCCAGGTGCTGGCCACGTGCAGCTCCTGCAGTTGCTTCAACGACACATCAGCCGGGGCCTGAGTGAGCAGGCAGCGGGCCTGCTGCGTCTTGGGGAAGGCGATCGTGTCGCGGATCGACTCCTCACCGGCCAGCAGCATCACCATGCGATCAAGGCCGAAGGCGATACCGCCGTGGGGCGGGGCGCCCATGTCGAGCGCTTCGATCAGGAAGCCGAACTGCCGCTCGGCTTCTTCCAGCGGCAGGCCGATGGTCTGCAGCACCTGCTTCTGCAGGGCCGCATCGTGAATGCGCAGCGAGCCGCCTCCCAGTTCCAGGCCGTTGAGCACCAGGTCGTAGGCCTGGGCGCGGGCGGTGGGCAGGCTGGTGGGCCAGCCCGTGGGGTCGGCGCCGAGATCGGCGGCGTTGGGCGCACAGAAGGGATGGTGCAGGGCCTCCAGGCGGTTCTCCTCGGCGTTGAACTCGAACATCGGAAAATCCACCACCCAGAGGAAGTTCCAGGCACCACCGGCGCCGCTGGCGGGCACCAGAGCCAGCTCACGGGCCAGGAACTGGCGCACCCGATCGAGCGCCTTGTTCACCGTGGCGGTGTCGCCGGCGCCGAACAGCAACAGGGTGCCGGGCTCAGCGCCGGTGCGACGCAGCAGTTCGGCCTTGCCCTCGGCGCTCAGGTTGTCCTTGATGGCGCCGATGCTGTCGATCTCGCCGCCGTCGCGCACGCGGATGAAGGCCAGGCCCCCGGCACCGGCGGTGGTGGCTTCAGAGAACACGTCGCCGCCGGGCTTGATGCGCACGTTGCTGATCGCGTCGTTGCCGCCGGGGATCGCGATGCACTTCACCGCTCCGCCCGCCGCCACGGCGCCGGAGAACACCTTGAAGCCACTGGTGGCCACGATGTCGCTCACATCGACGAGCTCCAGGCCGTAGCGGGTGTCGGGCCGGTCGGTGCCGTAGCGGTCCATCGCCTCCTGCCAGGTGAGCCGGGGGAAGGGGCTGGGCAGCTCGATTCCCTTGGCGGCGCGCCAGATGGTGGCGATCAGCCGTTCGTTGAGCTGCAGGATCTGCTCCTGCTCCATGAAGCTCATCTCCAGGTCGAGCTGGGTGAACTCCGGCTGGCGGTCGGCGCGCAGGTCTTCGTCGCGGAAGCAGCGGGCCACCTGGTAGTAGCGCTCGATGCCGCCCACCATCAGCAGCTGCTTGAACAGCTGGGGCGACTGGGGCAGAGCGAACCACTCGCCGCCACACACCCGGCTGGGCACCAGATAGTCGCGGGCGCCTTCAGGGGTGGAGCGGGTGAGCACGGGGGTTTCCACCTCCATGAAGCCCTCGTCCTCAAGGAAACGGCGGGCCGCCTGGATGGTCTGGGCGCGCAGGCGCAGGTTGCCGTTCATGCGCTCACGGCGCAGATCCAGATAGCGGTGGCGCAGGCGCAGTTCCTCCCGCACCGGCGTGTCGTCGTGCACCGACACAGGGAAGGGCAGATTGCCGCGCACCTCATTGAGCACCTCGATCGCGGCAGCCAGCACTTCGACGCCGCCGGTGGCGAGCCGCTCGTTGCGGGATTCGGCGGGGCGATCGCGCACCGTGCCTGACACCTTCAGCACGGTTTCATTGCGCAGCCGCTCGGCCGCGGCGAACGCGGCGGGGGAAAGATCGGGGTCCACCGTGATCTGCACGGTGCCGCTGCGGTCGCGCAGATCGATGAAGATCACGCCGCCGTGATCACGCCGCCGGTCCACCCAGCCGCACAGGTCCACTGCCTGACCCGTGGCATCGCTGCGCAGGTCGCCGCATCCGTGGCTGCGCATGGGGGAAATCGAGGGGAAGGGCGAGTTTCCCACAGGGGGCAGGAGCCACGGTCTCAGCGGCTCAGGGGCGCCAGGGCCTGGGCGGCTCAAGGGCGTCGGTAGAAGGGCCGCTTCACCACCACCGCCGGGTGCGTCCGTCCGCGAACCTCCACAGCCAGCTCCGTGCCGGGCCTGGCGGCGGTGGCGGGCACATAGGCCAGGGCGATCGCCTCCTCCAGGGTGGGCGACCAGGTGCCGCTGGTGACTTCTCCCACCACCTGGCCGTCCTGCAGCACCGGGTAGCCGTGGCGGGCGATCGCCCGGCCCTGCAGCTTCAAACCCACCAGCCGTCGGCTCACGCCAGTGGCTGTCTGACTTTCGAGAGCGGCGCGGCCGATGAAGTCGGCGGGCATCTCCAGGTGGACCAGCCAACCGAGCGAGGCCTCCAGTGGGGTGGTGGTGGCATCCATGTCGCTGCCGTAGAGATGCATGGCCGCCTCCAGGCGCAGGGTGTCGCGGGCGCCGAGACCGCAGGGGCTCACCCCCTCCGCCAGCAGTTGCTCCCAGAGGTCCAGGCCCGCCTGCCGGTCCAGCAGCAACTCGAAGCCGTCTTCGCCGGTGTAGCCGGTGCGGGCCACGAACACGGAAGTCCCGGCCGCGGCGCCGCCGGCGCTGCCCGCCAGCACCAGGTCGCGATGACCGAAACGGGGCAGACCGGCCAGGCTTTCGCCGGCCAACGCCTCCAGCCGGGCAGGCGCTTCGGGGCCCTGCAGGGCGAGCAGCACACCATCCACCTTGCGATCCTCGATGGCCACGCCATCGGCAGCCAGCTGGCTGCGGATCCAGGCGGTGTCGGCTTCGGCGCAGCCGGCGTTGATCACCAGCAACAGGGTGTCGGTGGGTCCGGCAGCCGCGTCGACTCGGCCCTTGTCGTAGACGATCAGATCGTCACGAATGCCGCCGGCATCGTTGAGCAGCACTGTGTAAAGAGCTTCACCTGGCCCGATCCGACCGAGATCGCTTGGAACAAGACGCTGCAGGGATTCCTTCACGCCATCGCCCTGCAGCAACAGCACTCCCATATGGGAAATGTCGAACACCCCGCAGTGCCCCCGCACGGCCTTGTGCTCCTCGATCAGCCCCTTGAACTGAACCGGCATCTCCCAACCCTCGAAGGGCACCATCCGCCCTCCGTGTTGCTGGCAGAGCGCCGCCAGGGGGGTGCGCCTCAGCGGCTGGGCCGCCGCTGGCGCTGAAGGAACGGCCATGGCAGAGAGAGGGCATGCGTGGATCGGGGGATCCTATGGAGACCGGCGGGCTGCCTGGCCGTTCCAGCCCCGGTGGGGCTCAATCCCGAAGACTTCCGGGAGGTTCGGTTCTTACCTCGCTCAATGGTCTCCACGTTCTGTACTTTGTGGATCATCCCTGGATCAGTCATGGGCCAGCGCCCAAGTTGTCGAAGCTGCAGTCACTGCCTCCCCCCTGCTGGGAGCGAGGCGGGCTGGTGCAAGCTCAGGCGGCTGGCGATCCATGCCGAATGGAGTGGCGAACTGTCTTGCCACCATTGGACCCTGCCGGTGAATGGCGGCAATGAAGGGTCCCATCAACGCTTTCCAGTGCTAGCTCAGGCCCGCGCTGATCAGCAGCTCTGCCTGGCTGACCTGCTCGATCCGGTTCCCGCCTGATCCCGGGACGAGGGCAGGCTCAATGGGCCCTCTAAATCGCCTATTGTTTCCGGCTGGCTCTTGGGCCTGCGAACATGTCTCTGGCCAGTGGCCAGGGAGCTGGGAACAGCGCACCATGGGCCTGGTTCACACGTTGCTTTTCTGTTCTGCAAGGAGGTAGATGATTGGTCAAATCCGCGACAGCGCTTCCGGTTGAGTTGTTGGCCTCCCAGGTGGATGGCGAAACCTTCACTCTGCCCACTGGCACCTTGATCTTTCGAGAAGGCGACCACGCCAATGAGATCTACGGGCTGCGAAAGGGAATCGTCGAGTTGATCGATAAATCGGGGGAGCGGGTCTGCTATCGCCCCGGTGAACTGTTCAGCTACCTGGACATCCTCTGGCGGGGTGGTTCTTTCCGCACTGATGCCGTGGCTCGAACGCCTGTCGAGGTGGTGAAGCTAGGGCGACTGAGTTTTCTGAACCTGCTCCACAACCATCCCACCCTGGCGGTGGCGTTGATCTCCCAGCAGCACCTGCGCCTGCGGGAGCAACGAGCCAGCGGCTCCTACTGCTACTGAGTCCGGCCAAGGAGCAGCAGCAGGCTGCGGGTCACCTTGGCGGCCAGAACAGCGCTGCAGCCTGTTGCATCGAGCATCGGGGCCAGTTCCACCACATCCGCCGCCACCAGTGCGTGGTGGCGGAGTTCTTCGAGCAGGCCACTGAAGTGGCCCCAGAGAAATCCTCCCGGCTCCGGCGTGCCCGTGCCCGCCATCACCGCTGGATCGAACCAGTCGAGATCCACCGTGAGGTAGATCGGCCGGCCCCGCAGCGGGGCCAGGGCGGCCACCAGGTCGGCCTGCAGGCGTTCGGGGGCCAGGGCGAGCCCCTGGCCTGCCCCCACCAACCGCCCACTGCTGCGCAGTTCGGCGAATTCAGCCCGGGTGCCACTGCGGATGGCGATCTGCAGGAGGTCGCCACTCGGCAGGACCTCCAGGCAGCGGCGCATGGCACAGGCATGGCTGTGGCGTGAGCCCAGCCAGCTCTCGCGCAGATCGGCGTGGGCATCGAGCTGCACCAGCACGAGGTCGGGATGATGGGCTGCCACCGCAGCCACGGCGCCGCTGCTGATCGAGTGCTCCCCCCCCAGCATCAGGGGGCGGAGCCCCAGGGCCAGCACCCTTTCGGTGGCCAGGCGCACGGCCTCGATGACGGGCTCAGGGGCTCCCAGCGGGATCGCCACCGCCCCGAGATCGGCAAAGGGCAGATCCTCGAGATCCAGATTGAGCTGGGGGTCGTGGGTTTCCAGGCCGGCACTCACCTCCCGGATCGCCGCTGGCCCGAAGCGGGCGCCGGGACGGAAGGAGGTGGTGCCGTCGTAAGGCACACCGAACAGCCCGACCCGGCAACCAGCCGGATCGCGGCGGCTGGCCATGAACACGGCTCCATCGGTGTCGAACAGATCGGGGGTGGTCACGGAGGCTGGAAACGGGGTTGTCAGGGCCGGAGACGCTCAGCTGTCGAGCTCCCGCTCGATCGCGGCGGGGACGGCCTCGAACGCTCCACCCTGCCAGCGGGGGCTCCAGATCTGACAAGCCGGCGCCACGGCGGCGGCCCGTTCCGGGTCGGGGTGCCGGTAGCGGGGTCCATCGGTGGCGGCAAAGGTCCAGCTCCACCAGCCGCTCGGGTACATCGGCACCCAGCCGTAGAGCGGATCGGCATGGCCGAACACCTGGCGCAACAGCCGTACCGTCTCGAGATGAACGCTGCGGAAGGCCTCCGGTGATTCGCTCTGGGTGGCGAAGACGCCGCCGGGTCGCAGCAGCCGGCGGCAGTGCTCGAAAAAGACACGGTTGAACAGCCCTGTCGCCGGGCCGGCCGGATCGGAACCATCCACGATCACCACGTCGTAGCTGGCGGTGGGGGCAGCGGCCACCCAGGCGATCCCATCACCGATGGTGAGGTGGAAACGGGGATCGCTCCAGGCGCTTCCTCCCAGGGAAGGAAGGTGCTCTCGGCACAGCTCCACGACCAGGCCGTCGATCTCGACCATGTCGAGCCGGGCCACCCCGGCATGGCGCAGGCATTCGCGGGCCGTGCCGCCATCGCCGCCGCCGATCACCAGCACCCGCTCGATCCGCTCGGCACCGCAGAGGGCGGGATGCACCAGCGATTCGTGATAGTGCCGTTCCTGGTGCTCGGCTGTCATCCAGCAGCCATCGAGCAGGAGGCCCTTGCCGTAGCGCTGGCTGTCGATCACGCAGATCTGCTGAAAGGCGCTCTGCCGCTCCAGCACCACCTTCGCTTCGAGGCCATAGCGCACCCCTTCATGGATCTCATCCACCCAGCCCGTGCTGGGCTGGCCCGGCCCCTCGGCGGGGCTGTCGGCAGGAGTGGTGCTCACGCGGGGACAGGAACGAACCGATCCAGCTAAGCGCCTCGCCCCCGTCGGCTGGAACACAGGCCAGCGGAGTGCGCTCCAGGCCCAGAGTGGCCACCTGTCAGCCTGAATCGATGGCAGCTGATCTGGCCATCACGGCAGCGTTGACCATTCCCGCCACGGAGCTGGGCTGGCGCTTCTCGCGCGCCGGCGGCCCCGGCGGCCAGGGGGTGAACACCACAGACTCCCGCGTTGAGCTGGTTTTCCCCCTGGCCACCTCCCCCTCCCTGCCACCCCTGTTGCGGGAGCGGGCTCTGCGGCGCCTTGGCGGCACGCTGGTGGATGGGGCTGTGGTGATCGTGGCTGCGGAACACCGCTCCCAGTGGCTCAATCGCCAGGCTGCCCTGCGGCGGCTGAAGGCGCTGCTCGCCGAAGCGATCGCCCCGCCACCGCCGCCCCGTCGGCCCACCCGGCCCACGGGCGGCTCGGTGCAGCGGCGGCTGGCCGCCAAACGCCGCCGCGCCCAGGCCAAACAGCAGCGGCGGGATCAGGGCTCCCCTGACGACTGATCAGCCCCCTTTGGCCTGGCCTGCTCGGCGCGGATCTCTGCCTTCGCCTGGCGCCAGAGCACTTCGAGCTGGTCGAGACTCTGGCCGCTGAGCGCGCCGCCGAGGGCGGCCTCCACCCGGGAGAAGCGTTCCAGGAAGCGGTGGTTGGTGCCCGCCAGGCCCTCCTCCGGGTTAAGGCCGCACCAGCGGGCCACATTCACCAGGGTGAAGAGCACATCCCCGAGCTCCGTCTCGGCGTGGACCCGATCGCCGCTGGCCACCGCCTCGCGCAGCTCGGTCAACTCCTCGTCGAGCTTGGCCCACACCCCTTCGATCGTCTTCCACTCGAAGCCTGCCGCAGCGGCCTGGCGCGAGATCGTCAGGGCGCCAGCCAGGGCCGGCTGGCCGCGCACCTGGCGCCCCAGCTGCGCGCTGAGGCTGTCATCCCTGCCCCCTGCGCCGCGGGCGGCCCGCTCCTCGGCCTTGATCGCCTCCCAGCTGGGGTGAACTGCCGATCGATCGCCGAAGACATGCGGGTGGCGGCGCACCAGCTTGGCGGTGATGGCGCGGGCGATCGTGTCCAGATCGAAGCGTTGCTGTTCGGCGGCGATCCGGGCATGGAGCACCACCTGCAGCAGCAGGTCGCCCAGCTCCTCGGCCAGGTGGTCGTCGTCGCCATGGCGGATCGCGTCGGCCACTTCGTGGGCTTCTTCCAGAACGAAAGGCACCAGGGAGGCATGGGTCTGCCGCAGGTCCCAGGGACAACCGCCGCCTGGATCGCGCAGCTGATCCACCACCGCGACCAGCCCGGCGAGAGCGGTCGCGGCGGAGCGGCTGATCCCAGGGGTGTCGCGCTGCTCGGACGGGGTCATGGCAAGACCTGGCTGCAAGCCAGAACCACAGGGCGATGGGGCTCAGCGTCGGTTGCGCCTGCGGCGCCGCCAGCCTGGACGCAGCCAGCGGGGACGCCGTGGCAGCGGGTCCCCATCCTGGATCAGATGCAACCAGCTGCTCGATTCCACCCCGATCAGCGCGGCCAGCAGCAGGGGCCGCTGCCGGTCCCAGAGCCCGGTGGCCAGGGCCAGCAGGCGGGCGGGTGGGGGCGCACCCAGCGGCTGCAGGATCAGGCTCAGAACCAGGGCCACCGCGGCGAGGTAGGCCAGGCGGCCGGCGGTGCCGAGCCCAGGGCTGTGGGAGAGCAGGGAACGGTGGCGCAGCAGCCGGCGATAGGGCAGCCAGAGCAGGGCCAGCGGCCCCCAGCGGCGGGTGGGGTTGGAGGCGGTGTCGAGATCCGGAGAGAGCCACAGCCCACCGATCAGAAAACCCGCTGCACCACTGGCCAGACCGGCCGCCCCGAGCCAGGGCCAGCACAGCAGCCCGAACGGAAGGCACAGCAGCCAGCTGGCACGGTCGTGGCTGCGGCCACTGGCCATCAGGGTGCAGGCGCCGGATGGTTGCCAGCATGGGGGCATGGACCCCAGAGTGGGGCGAAGGGCGATTAGCTCAGCGGTAGAGCGCCTGCCTTACAAGCAGGATGTCGCTGGTTCGAAACCGGCATCGCCCATTCCCTGAAAATCCAGGCCAGGACTGGAATCTTTGCCTGCACTGCAGGGGATCTCAGGGTCAACTATTGCCCTTCCATCGCGCCCAAATAGGCCGGATTGCCCCCGAAAGTGCCAGGATTTCACGCAGATTTCACGCGGCACCATGGCCTCCCCTTCCTGGCTGCGGAACTTGAGCCAGTCCTTCAAGGCCCACCGTCTTGGGCGGAGCGGCTGGTACGTGGAGCTGAACCGTGACCGTCTGCGGCTGGTCTCCGCCGAGCTGCCACTCAGGCCAGGCGAATCACCAGACATGGCTCACAAGCGCAGGGCTTACAGCCTGTCCGCACCACCCGGGCCGGCCACCGCCGCCGCGGCCCTGAGCGAGGCCTGCGCGGTTTTTGACAGCGTGGTGGACGGAACCTGGCAATGGCCCGACCCAGCAGCTTCGCCGCTGGCAGTAGATCCTTGCCACTTGAATCCTGAGCACCTCAAACGGTTGATCCAGCAGCTCCGCTCCAACCTTGTGGGTGAGCGCATGACTGCCCGCACGTGGGAACGCACCTGGGCCCCGTTCCTCCACCAGCTGGCAGAGAGTGCCGCTTCGCACCACATGGACAACGACGCATCCCTACTTCTCGCCTACCTGCGGCGATGGGAGGCGAACACCCGCTCCCGACAGATGGCACACGATCGTGGACGGAGCCTTTGGAAGGAAGCAGGCTGGTTCTGGCCGGACGAAGCGAAGCAACTGCGCGGGAACGGCAAGGCCGCGGCCGATCCCGAGGGGGTCAGGGCCTTCAGAGACGAAGAGATCCAGATGCTGCGCGAGAAGGTCGAGAAAAGCCCCAGGCTGATGGATGGCGATCTTCTCGCCTGGGACATCTTGGCTGTTTTCGGGCTCAGGCCACAGGAGCTGATTGGACTGGAGGTGAAAGGCGGAGCCAGGGGTGTGCTTGTGGCTGTGGTCACCCGCTCGAAGCGCTCCAGCAAGGGTGCTACAAGGCCGCGGCAGGTACCGGCCGTGCCCCCGGCCGACTGGCCGCCGGACTGCTACGGCCTTCTGCAGCGCTGGTGCTCTCACGGGTTGCCTCTATGGAGCCAGCAAGCAACAGGCCCCGGCGCCCACATGACACAGCAATTGCGCCGCCTGCAGATGCCCGGCGACCTCACAAGTTATGGGCTGCGGCACGCGTTCGCTCTTCGCCTTGGCCTTGACCTGGGGCTCCACGTCCGCGAAAGCGCTGAGTTGATGGGTCACTCGCCACAGGTCCATCTGGCTACCTATGGGCGGCGTCTGGATGGCCCGAGCCTGCAGCGGAAGGTGCAGCAGCTGGTGGCCGACCGCAAGCAGTAGGGGAAGACCCAGCTCCTTGCTTTCAAAAAGGAAACGGCCATTTCTTTTCCTATGCCTAGAAAAGGAAATGAACGTCTCCTTTTTATTTCTGTTGTAGGGCGGACTGCGGCGCTATAACTCCTCCAGGGGCCGGGAATACCCCATCAGTTTCCACCTGTCCCCAACCATTCACAATGGCCTTTATGACCACCACCTCAGAGGTGGCGG
This sequence comes from Synechococcus sp. CS-1326, assembly GCF_025128115.1. NCBI lineage: Bacteria > Bacillati > Cyanobacteriota > Cyanophyceae > Synechococcales > Synechococcaceae > Synechococcus > Synechococcus sp. CS-1326. The sequence continues at coordinate 43,128 of NZ_JAHLYV010000010.1, forward strand.
CAGCACTTCGGCTGTCGAAAAATACGCTTATCCGACTGCGCGCTTCAGATGTTCTTCGGCCCGCAATTCACTTCATCAATATCGGCCGGGGCGACCAGCGTGCCTGCCTGAGATGGGATCTCGACAAGGTGGAAGAAACCCTCGCGCGGCGCTCTAAATCACTGCCCCGCCCGAGCAAGAAGTAATCAGCAGCAGCCCGAACCCCACCTGAGATTCACCTCTCCTTCGAGCACCGGAATCGCTGCAGGGCCACCTACATCCTGCTCCGCCGCCGCAATGCCGCCGGGATTGGCAACACATAGAAGCCTCGGCCGAGGGGCACAGCTTGCGCAACCAAGTCTTGCTCGAAGCGCAGTCCCGGGTCGAGACGACCATTGCAATTGCCGAGGAGGAAGCCTCTTTCTGAGATCTGCGCAGCAGGAGCTCTGGACGGTGACACCCGCTGCGAGGGACGCAAAAGACCGCAACTTGGCAACAACTCACAGCCGCCGCATTTGTAAAGACTCTCAGAAATGATTACTCATGAATCTGATGATTTTACCTGATCAGTCTGCCACCCTACAGCCCCTGCATATTGCAAAACCTCAGCGGGAAACTCTCTACGCATTAAGCCTTCATGAGCGGCAGCCGGTTGAGGAGAAACTCTACGCCAGTCTGTTAGTGGGATGCGGAGGATTTTACTCTCATACCAGGTCATCCCCCGAAGATTCAAGCGCAACGGATGTTCGTGTCGAGGTGTCGCTATGGACCGAATGATCCCCAGTTCCACTAGGCATCCCTGCCCGGTCTGCGGTCGTACGAAGGACGGCGACTGCCGGATTGGCGCTATCGGCGAGACGGTGATCTGCCATCACCCCAAGGACCTCAAGCCCGGGGAGGTGAGCAATAAAATCTGGGCTTTCACCGGGAACACTTCAGACGGCCGAGCCGGACACTTCACGAGGGACAAGTCCCGGGAGAAAGACAGTCGCGGCGTCTCCATTCGCGCCGATCAAAAAAGGGTCAAGCCTCTGGCCCCGGCCCCCAACATTGATGGTCCACCCAAACCAGTCCGGCATGCTGGTCTGCGGCACTTCGACTACGAGGACTCTGAGGGTCGGAAGCTGATCCGGGTTCACCGGTCCGACGATGGCAAGGGCAACAAGAGGATCTGGCAGAAGTCCCTCGTCCAAGGAAGCGAGCCGAGTGACCTCCTGCACCGTGTCATGCCGTATGGCGCCCAGAGCGCTAAGGCTGCCCTTGAGGCAGGGGCTCCCTTCGTTTTCTGGGTTGAAGGCGAGCCCTGCGTAAATGCACTCGCCAAACTGGGCCTTGCGGCTGTCACCCAAATTGGCGGCGCTGGTGGCTTCAAACCCGAGCGCGACAGTGGTCTCTTTCCACCTGAACGGCTCGTGATCGTGCCAGATCGGGACCAGCCCGGTTTGAAGTACGCCCACCAGGTTGCTGCCGCCTATCCCGGCGCTCAGTGGCTGCTCTGCTGGCCTGAGGATCCAGCCCTATGGAATGGACACTGCCCCGCCAAAGGTGGCCTCGACATCGCCGACTGGATCGACGAGTGCATCACATCCGATCAGATCCTGGCGGCCATTGTCCCTGTCGGCCCACCGGCCCCTGGCGTTGCCACCACCCTTAACAAGGCGAAACAGAGGGATGCTCAGGCCGCGGCGGTCCATCAGCCGCCGGCCGTCAACATTTTGCCTATCCCCGCAAGTGTGGGAGGGCAGGGATTCCCGGTCAGCTCTGACCTCAAGGCCCGTTGTGGCCAGCAGAGACTTCCCCACGCTCGACGTCTGGAATGCCTCGAGCGCTGCGTCTACGTTCAGGCAAGGCGCCAGCGCAACTCTTTCAAGCGCAGGGCCCGACTCCTGAAGGCTGTCCGCGACCTGGGGCTGTCCAAGGACATCAACAGGTCGGATATCGCCCAGATGGTCCTGGAGGCCAAGGATGAGCAGCACGGGCAGATGTTCCAGATCCTGAACGCGGCCGATCGTGCAGCCATGCCTCGCCCCCGGGTGGAATGGCTCATCCCGGGTGTGCTGCCTGCCAATGACGCCTCGATCCTGGGCGGCCGAGCAAAGGTCGGGAAGTCTCGCCTCGCGGTATCGATCGCCCACGCAGTCCTGACCGGCTCCAGCTTCCTGGGCTTCGTCACTCAGCCTCAGACGTGCCCCGTGATCCTGATCACCGACGACCAATCGGATGGCGATTCCGCCGAAATGGTGGAGGCCCTGGCCTTCTGGGATCACCCCCAGCTGGCCTGGTCCCGTCATTTCCGCTTCACCGAGAAGAACCTGGATAGACTGTTGGAGGCAATCGATGCCTATCCCGGCGCCCTGGTGATCCTCGACAGTCTTCGGTCTGCCGCCCGGTCACTCCTTCATGGTGAGAACGACCCAGAAATCGGCGAGACTCTTTATGACCTGAAGGAGGCGGTCCTGGAGAAGGGCGGCACCCTCTTGGTGATCCATCACTGCAACAAGTCGGAAGGCTTGGTCGGCACCGAGGCCCTGAGCGGCCACAACGCCATTGCTGGCGCGGCCAATGGCGTGCTGACCATGCACTACCTGAATATCGGTGCCGAGCTGGCCAAGGACGTCCCGGAGCGGCGCCTGGTACGAGAGGCCCGCAGCGGAGAAGGCTTCGATCTCGTCATCACCCGCCGTCCTGGGGGCGGCTTCGATCGTGTCGGCCCCTATGCAAACTTGCGCAAGGAGGCCGAGCAGCAGCAGGCAGTAGAGCGGCTTACCGAAGAACAGCGAGAGATTCTCAAGCACCTGGAGGGCGATCCCGACCGGTGGTGGACCGCCCGTGACGTTGCCAAGGCCCTGGGCATCACCTGGGAGAACAGTAGGGACCCGGCGGCGCAGCGAGTCAAGCGCGGCCTTGGGCGACTGGTAGAGCTCAGAAGGGCTGAATCCGTCAGGCCCGTCAACGAAATGACCTGGAAGGCCCTCTCACGCAATACACCCCTGACGAACCCATTGAACCCATTGAACCCGTTGCAGTGCAAAGGATCTGCGTTCATCACCCTAGATGATGAACTTGATAAACCCCTTGTGACGAATGGGGAATGACCCACCGGGTTCAAGGGGTTCATCAACCCTGGTGATTAAGGACAATACCTGTCTGGATCTGGGGTTCAAGTAGTTAATCAGGTTCATCACGGGAATAACAGGGTGCATCGCTGCTCAGGCAAGGCCGAGTGGTTCTTCCCGACACTGTGCCTCGAGCATGCAGATTCAGAACTTCTAGGAATGGGACCGCTGGCTGCCCCGCTACCTGGCGATCAATAACCGCCTCAAGAAGCTCTCGACCCTCGGCTGGCGCTCGCCTCAGAGGCGGCTCGACGAGCTGCTTCGCTGACGAACCTGGTGGGACCACACAACTAGGAGCAGCTCGACGAGTTCTTAGGCGCCCTTGAAGCCCTGGGCGGCTCGGCGAGTAACGGCCGGCTCCACGAGCTGCTCGGTTGGGAAGAGACCGCCTACGAGGCCGTGAAGGCCGCCCTGGTGGCCAAGGGCATCGTGTGGTTGTGGTGCCAGGCCGCGGCGGCTCGGTCGCGATCGCCGGCGCCGAGGCCCTCCCCAGGCCCCAACCGGCCGCACCAGCTCCCGCACGCGCACCATGAGTGGCAAGAGCCCCCCCGCATGCTCACCCTTGCTCAGCTGGAGCGGCACCTGTTCGGAGCGGCAGACATACTGCGCGGGAAGATGGAGGCCTGGGAGTTCAAGGAATACATCTTCGGGATGCTGTTCTTGAAGCGCTACTCCGATGGCTTCGAGCAGCGGCGCCAGCAGATCATCTCCGAGCAGATCGAGAAGGGCAGAAGCCAGGAAGAGTCCTTGCATCGGGCCGAAACCAAGGCCTTCTACAGCGAGCACTTCTCCAGCCACTACAAGGCGTTCCCGATCAAGTGGTGTCACCAGCGAGTGGTGACCTTCCTAGAGGAGCACATGACTCGCGCTCAGGTCCTCAAGTTTCCAATCAAGTGGTGTCACCAGCGAGTGGTGACGAGAAGGTCAAAGAAAAGCACCACTGTTACAACAGCGGGTTTCCAATCAAGTGGTGTCACCAGCGAGTGGTGACGGCGACGGAGGCCATGTGGGATTCGGCAGTAGATGACGTTTCCAATCAAGTGGTGTCACCAGCGAGTGGTGACTCACCAGCCAGGATCGGCCACACTTTGACCCACTGGAGTTTCCAATCAAGTGGTGTCACCAGCGAGTGGTGACATGAGTCTCTTCGCGCTGCGCTTCACCGCTGCAGACTGGTTTCCAATCAAGTGGTGTCACCAGCGAGTGGTGACTCCCAGCTACAGCAAAAGGCAATAACTCACTTAGAAGTAGTTTCCAATCAAGTGGTGTCACCAGCGAGTGGTGACCCGGGGAACTCGTGCAGTCATTCTTCCGCTTCGTTGAGCGCCGGTTTCCAATCAAGTGGTGTCACCAGCGAGTGGTGACCAGTGGTTGACCAGCTGGGGGCCGGCCGGGCGTTCCGTTTCCAATCAAGTGGTGTCACCAGCGAGTGGTGACCATGCTTATGCTCATGCATAGCAACATTGCTGCGCTGGGTTTCCAATCAAGTGGTGTCACCAGCGAGTGGTGACAAGAACTTCTTCATAGAAGGTGCCGCTCAAGGTTTGAGTGTTTCCAATCAAATGGTGTCACCAGCGAGTGGTGACAGCTCTTACACATTCGATGCAAGTTCTAGGTGTTGTAAAGTTTCCAATCAAGTGGTGTCACCAGCGAGTGGTGACACGTGGCGCTTTTCGTGGACCCCTTGTACCCACTCGTTTCCAATCAAGTGGTGTCACCAGCGAGTGGTGACCGGAGGACGATGGGGAACCCCATCCGCAACTGCTTCAGTTTCCAATCAAGTGGTGTCACCAGCGAGTGGTGACCTAAAGCACAAGAGAAGCTTGTTGCTAGGCGAGTTTCTCTGGTTTCCAATCAAGTGGTGTCACCAGCGAGTGGTGACACAGAAGATTTTGCCGCTGCAGCCATTCAGGCATTTAAGGTTTCCAATCAAGTGGTGTCACCAGCGAGTGGTGACCCTACGGGAGTTGGTCGGTGAAGAACGTGCCCAACAGCGAGTTTCCAATCAAGTGGTGTCACCAGCGAGTGGTGACAGTAAAGCTTACGATCTCTACAGACGCACTCAGCGTAAGGTTTCCAATCAAGTGGTGTCACCAGCGAGTGGTGACTTGGATGCTCGAAGTCATGGCCGCGTTCCCTGGCTTGCGGTTTCCAATCAAGTGGTGTCACCAGCGAGTGGTGACAGTTCGACTTCTGCAAAACAGCGAAGAAGCCTTACGACGTGTTTCCAATCAAGTGGTGTCACCAGCGAGTGGTGACCTGGAGAAAGGAGTTTCTCCGTGGCGGAAGCCTTGGAAAGTTTCCAATCAAGTGGTGTCACCAGCGAGTGGTGACAACGGCAATACCACCTATCGTTGCATTGTGCAAAGTGCAAGTTTCCAATCAAGTGGTGTCACCAGCGAGTGGTGACTTCACGCCCAGTACACCGAGCAGCGCCTTCGAAGCATCGGGTTTCCAATCAAGTGGTGTCACCAGCGAGTGGTGACACTTCACTGTCTCCCCATGGCAACCCGGACAATCACGTTTCCAATCAAGTGGTGTCACCAGCGAGTGGTGACCTGGCTCTCGGCGCCGGTTACACCCGCAAGACCAAAGAGTTTCCAATCAAGTGGTGTCACCAGCGAGTGGTGACCTCGTCAATATCATTCACTTCTTAATAGTAGAACTATTAGTTTCCAATCAAGTGGTGTCACCAGCGAGTGGTGACCTGGTGGTCGCCCGCCAGCGGCGAAATAGCCCACGAAGTTTCCAATCAAGTGGTGTCACCAGCGAGTGGTGACTTTTTTTGTTCTGCACGGTAGTAACCATGCGTATGTTGTTTCCAATCAAGTGGTGTCACCAGCGAGTGGTGACCTATCTGACTGATGGTTTTACTGAGATCTTCTGGTCTAAGTTTCCAATCAAGTGGTGTCACCAGCGAGTGGTGACGCAGCCGCTGGGACCATCCCTATGACCTCGACGATGTTTCCAATCAAGTGGTGTCACCAGCGAGTGGTGACTATCCTAATACTGATATGTATCTTGGAGATCCTGACCTGGTTTCCAATCAAGTGGTGTCACCAGCGAGTGGTGACGCTAGATCCTGTTCTAGATAAAGAGGTAATCAGTTTAGGTTTCCAATCAAGTGGTGTCACCAGCGAGTGGTGACAGCGGCCTCGAAAGGCCTTGCAAGGCAAGCGATCCGAAGACCGTTTGCGCGCACCTCCATCCTGCGGCCTGATCAGCCCCTGGGCAAGCCTGTGGAGAACCTTCAAAGACCCTGCGCTGCAGGGCAGCGCGCAGGATCACGTCATCACTGGTGTTCTCGGCAATCCAGGCGTTGCGCGCTCAGATCACCGGGTCGTCCCAGCTTGTGCTGGCAACGGCTTTGCCAAGATGCACGATCCGCGCGCAGCTCGCTTCCGGCACCGGCCACAGGCGTACGCTGTCGTGATCGGGCTGGATCAGCCGAGTCAGGCGTTGCCGCACCGTGCCGATCTCCTCCTTGCGCAGATTGCACTCGAACACGCTCCATTGAACGCGCACGCCGTAGCCTTCCAGCAGCTTGGCGAGTTTGCGGCGTCGTTTATTGCTGGGGCTGTCATAGGCGATCACCCAGAGTTGTTCGTCTGCCATCGTTCAGCGCCGCTGTGGAACAACCAGTCCATTCACCGGTGCATACACGAAGCGAACAAAGGAACGCACCAGGCCGTCCACCACATCCCAGCGTGCCCCCTGGCTGCCATCTGCCAGCGTCACCCGTTCTGCCATATACGCAGACCATGCCTTCAGCCACAGGCGGCGGCTGGCTTCATCCAGAAAGATGCCGCCATCACGGTTCTCGAAGCCCTGGTCGGCCCGGATCCGGCGCACGCGGATCATCCACACATTGAACGGGTCCACCAGCAAGGTGCGCAAGGGTTCGATCAGATCCGAAACCAGCGCGGCATGCCGCGGTGAGCCCACATGCAACACCCCTTCATAGGGATCCAGCCCCTGCAGTTCGATGCGTGTGAGCACACCGTTCCAGAGCACTGAATAGCCAAACCCGCAGAGTGCATCGAATGGAGTGGTGGGTGGCCGCCGATGCCTTCCCAGAAAGGCAAAGCCATCGCCTTCCAGTAATCGTCCCAGCGCCGTGAAGTAGTCGGCGGCGGCATTTCCCTCAAGGCCACGGATGCGATCCGCTGATCGGGCCTGGCGCACCTGTTGCGCGTGCCACTGCAGCCGTTCAATCGTGCCAGCGACCAGCTCCCTGCGGTCGCGCCGCGTGAGCCGCAGCAACAGCACTCGGCCATTGGCGATCTTGCCTGCGATCAGGCTGGTGGCGGCCGCGAGCCGATCCGCCTCCCCCAGCAGCAGCTGATACCGGCCCCGGTGCCGGTAGCCGCCCTCCACCGGTTGCACCCGACCGTGGCACCAGCCATGGCGGCTCAGGTAAGCGATCGGGATGCCCCGTTGCAGGCAGGCGCGAATCAGCGGCGTGCTCAGTTGCAGGTTGCCCATCACCAGGATCTGATCCAGCAACGGCAGCCGCACCCTCTCCACTTCATCCCCACGGCTGCGCACCACCAGCTGCTCCCCCTCGATGCCGGCGCTGCCGAACGGACGCAGCAGGTAGAGGCTGCGCATCACTGCCACGGCAGGCGCTGCCACCTGTTGGCCGGCTTCAGGCTGCGCCCGGCAGTGCGCCCAGCAGAACTGGCGTTTGTCGCCTTGCCATCACGGATCGCAAGCCACTGCTGCAGCACCCGGCCCAGCAGCCCGCAACAGAAGGTGCTGGCCGTGATCAGCAGGGTGAGCGTGATCACACTCGCCAGGCCCAGCGGAGCGATCAACAGCAGCACCAGGCTGATGGCCCCGTTGATCAGGCTGATCAGGCCCTGAACCAGCAGGGCCGCTCGGGTGGATGGAGAGGGCATGAACAAGGCTGTGGCAACGAATGCCCTTCAGCCTGGAGTGATGGGGCGTTGAGATCCGCCTTCTCCTGCGAAGGACCGGATTCAGAGCTGGGCCCCCTGCTTGTTGACGAAGCTCGGTGATTCGCACGAAAATGTCTGCAGATTGCTGAGATGCCGCCTAGAACAGCCCCACTCGAACAAAACCGTTGCTCTCAACCTCTGAGTCAGCAGCTCAGCCGCCTGCTCAGCCCACCGATCCGCCAGCCGGCACTTCCACATACACGGTGGTCACCTTCGCACCGGTGCAGGGTTTCATTAGCTCCTCGCGAAAGTTGCGGGATCTGTTTGGGAGCTCGTTGCTGCTCTCGGTTCTGGCCAAGGCCATCGCTGATGACGCTGCAGAGCGGTTCGATCCTGCGCAACAACCAACAGACGAGAGGCGAAAACTCGAAGTGCTCAGCCCCGCCTTGGTGGATGTGGCTCGGGGGGTACCGAATACCCTCGTAATCTGTGGAGTTTACAAGAAAGGGCATGCCCAGGATGCCTTGAAGATGGCCTGGGGCGAGATTCTCGTTAGTACACGTACCTGGATTGAATCCACGTTTCCCCAGTTCGTCTACGACTGGGAAGCGATCTGGAAGCAATGCTAGGAGCACGCCTGGGAGGTATTCCATGCCCATGGCGAAAGTATCCAGTCCGCCCGCAAGCGCCTGGCCCTAAACAAGCAATCCCGCGCCTGGAGCGGCATCAACTGGACCGGCGAGAGTTCCACCTTGGGCGGCAGCGATGCCATCGCCCGGCCATCGATGGGTCGGGTGATCGACCCGCGTGAGATCTCCTTTGGCGAAGCCGATGCGGAGGCCAAGTCTTTCATCGCAGCGCTGGCGTCCCGCTTCGGTGAGGCCTTCGCTGGTGAGGGAGAGCAGCCCTCGCTGCCTGAGTTGGTCAAACGGCTGGTCACCTACCCCGATGTGGCGAAGGTCGCTTTCCCGGCAGAAGCTGCCGACAAAGTGCGCTCGCAGAGATTCAATGCGATCGCCAACTCCGAGCAGATCGGCTGGTTCATGGCTGATGGCGATGGGGTCGGTGACTACCTCAAGGAGCAGGCCAAAGGAGATGCCGCCCAGGAGGCCATCGAGCTCCAGAGCTTCAGCAAGGCCCTCGGCACCTGGGCCGAGGGCCTGTACAAGAAGGTGCCCGATATCCAACACATGCATGGCAAGGCCACCGTCGTTTACGCAGGCGGCGACGATCTGCTGGGTGCGCTGCACGGGAGGCCTGATGCCAGTGATCAGAACCTGGAAGCAAAGCTCATGCCCATGGATCTGTTCCAGTGGCTGAAGACATTCCCCGCTCTCTGGGGTGAACATGGGCAAGGGATCAGCGTCTCCATGGGCCTGGTCTGGACTACTGACAAGGTGCCCCAGCGGGAGGCCCTGCAGCAGGTGCGCGAGGCCGAAAGCAGCGCCAAGAGAGGTGGCAAGGATCGCTTTGCCTTGAAGCTGCTGTTCTCAGGCGGGCAGTCGATCGAGTGGGTGTGCCCCTGGGCGCTGCTGCCTCAGCTTCTGGAGGGCTACCGCGATAGACGCGGCAGAAAAGGTGAGGCTGATGGTGCTGACTGGGGCCACTTAGCCACTGATGTGGAATCGCTCCACGGCCGGCGGGCCCTCGGAACCAAGCAGGATCCTGAATCGGGTGAGGCCGTGGCCCAAGCCCTCTGGGACATCTATTTCCCAGGCCTGTCACCACCGGCAAAATCTGCGGGGACGAAAGCGGTTCCCGAGGGTCATATCACCCAGCCCCTTGCTGCCTGGCTCACCGATCTGGCCCGGGTGATGACACGGCTTCAGAAACCCCAGCCCACCGTTGCAGCAACTCAAGAGGTGGCGGCATGAGCATCCCTTTCGCGCACCTGATCACCCTGGAGCCGCTCGGTCTGCTTTATGCGAGCAGCGGCCGCTTTCTCTCGGCTGAAAACCTCGTCGGCAAGGCGGGCGAGCACTTTCCACCTGATTCCCCCGCCTTCGCCGGCCTGGTTGCCACCCAGCTGCCGCGTGCCGAGGTGCGCGACTTGCACACGGCGGGGCCCTTCTGGGTCGGCGAGGTCAAGGGCCAAGAAGAGCTGATGCTGCCGGCTCCGTTCAACCTGCTGCAGCAGAAGCCGGCAGGTGATTCGGGTTGGCGCTCCTGCAGCTCACGCCTGGTCTGGAAAGCAGATGAAGATCGCCCGGAGGAAGCCGGCTGGCAACCAGCCGATGGTTCCGAGCCGCCGGCCAAGCCCATCCGCGGCGGCTGGATTCCCCTCTCAAGCTGGAACAAGCAACACCAACCTGGATTCGAGGTCCGCAGCGATCCCTGGACATCACTGCCCCACCTGCACCCCCGGCTCCGCGATGACGAACGCGTCAGCGCCCAGGAGGGAGCCTTGTTTCTGGAACTGGCTGTGGCTCTGGAACCGGGGGTGCGCCTGGCCTATCTCTGCAGCCATCACGTGGAGGAAGGCCGTTACCGCTTCGGCGGGGAAGGCCACCTGGTGGAGCTGCGGGTGCAGCCGGTGCCAGAGGCCTTGATCGAACTGCTCAAGCGTGACCTCAAGGGCAGCTTCGCCCTGGTGACACCCGGCCTGTGGGGGGGCAAGCGGTTGTCCCAGCGTGAACCGCTCGACAGCTCCCGCCAGCCCGCCATTCACCCTTGGCGCCACGGCGGCCGGGGCCCCGCCCTGCTGACGGATCGGCCCCAGCCCTGGCGCCACCGGCTCGGTGAAGGCAACAAGAGCAAAGCCACCGACGGCAAGCGCCGCCTCTCCCGTGGGCGTTGGGCCGTTCCCCCCGGCACCTGCGTTCAGGTGCCCGCCGGCCATACCCTGCTTCCCTGGCCGTCCTGGCCCGAGAGCTGGTTCCCCCGCGAGGGTTTCAGCTTCAAGCAACTCGGCACCGGCCTGGCCCTGCCGATTCCCTGAGCCCTCTCCTGCTGAGTTTCCTTCCCGCTTTCAACCCCAATTCCGCGCCTACCCCCTTTTCTTTTCCGCCCGATGTACGCCCGCCGTTACGGATTAATCGAAACCCTCGCCCCCCTTCACGTGGGTGCTTCCGCCGGCGAGGAAGCCGGCAACCTCAACCTGATCTTTCGCGATGCCTACACCCAGACCGGGATGATCCCCGGTAGCTCGATCCGTGGCCGCTTTCGGGCGGAAGCACGGCGCGCCGACCCCGAAGCCACAAAGGTGTGGTTCGGCGCCGAGGCGGCGAACGACGCCAAGGAGTTCAGCGAAGCGCTGGTGAAGTTCGAGTACGCCTCCCTGGTGTGGCTGCCCGTGTTCTCACCGGGCCAGCCGGTGGTCTGGGTGAGCTCGCCCCGTCTGCTGGATCGCTACCGGCGCGTGATCAACGATTTGAGTTTGAAGCTCCCCGCTCCCTACACAGCCAGCCCGGGGCTGCGGGCCCGTGATCAGCAGGGTGGGAAGGACCAGAAGAAAACCCTGTTCTTCAATCTCGGTTTCATGCAAGTCGAACCTGAGCCAGCCCTGGCCCGCTGGATCCCGAAGAAGGGTGAGAAAGACACAATCCCGAAAGATTGCCTGGTGGTGGTCGACGATGCAGACATTGGCGCCATCCACGACATGGCCCTCTACCGCCAGAGCCGGGTGAAACTGGCTGACAACGAAAAGAAGGTGGATGGTAGAGCCTTCTTCAACGTTGAGGCACTTCCTGAGGGGTCCGTACTCGTTTTTCCCATAGGTATTCGCCCACCTACAAAGAGCGGTCCTCCCGATAGCTGGGAGCCGTTCGGCCCAAGTAGTACTGGCGAGCTTTATTTTGGTGGCCTAGAAAGCATCGGCTTCGGCCGCTGCAATGTGACCTTGTTTGATGAGGAGGTGGGCTGATGGGCTGGCATGCATACGACCTGGATCACCTTGCCTTGGAAATTGTGCTTCGGGCGAAAGAACGAGACAAGAAAGACAAAACAGATAGCCGTAACCAAGCCCATAAGATGCGCGCCGCCTGTGCCTATGGCCTGGAACGCTTTTGGGGGGAACACCTGCGGCTGGAAAAAGAAGAACCGAACAAGGCCAAATTCATAGCCGACGTCTGGCATGCATTGGTATCTATCCTTGCCAAGACAGGAATACTTCTGCCGGATAAAGTACTAACCAAGAACAGCCCTGAAGAAGAAATCGCCAATGTTGCCAATCAGCTCTGGAATCTGAATCGCCATGATCAATCATTGACTTTAGCAGTGCTTACCAATCTATGTGATGCCGTGGTTTGGTGGACCCAGCGCCTAATGGTGGCAAAGGAGGCTCAAGACTGATGGGAAAACATCCGAAGCGGAGAGGTTCAGGTGGTCCACCTCAAAACAAGCAAGCGAACAAGCCAAAACCAAGCACAAAGACGGAAGACCAGCAACAAGGCTACGCAGGTTCGTCGCTTATTAGCAATATAAATCGGCCATCGATGCGGCTGGACTCTCCATCTACTGCTCATTTATCCCATCAATCAACGCATCCCTCGACAAAGGCTTCAACCCCTTTATTTGATCAGTTGATTGCATTACCTACTCATTCTCTAGCGGCTGGTGCGTGTAGTGAGATATCAAGCGAAACAAGCTTAGAAGTTGATCATGCCAAAGTCCCGATGGAATATCGGGCTCAGGTGCAGGGCCGCTGCCAGCGACAAAAGGCAGATCTACCAGACGCAAAGATTTGGATCCAGGAATGGAAAGATTCCTTACCCCCTTCGGCACCTTTTAAAGCTTTCCAGAGCGATCCGAAGACAGCAAGGACTTTCAACTATCAGGTCGATTGGCGTCTAATCACAAACAGCGGCACAGATGATGGCATTATCCGCCCAGTGATTGCAGCTGGTGGCTGGCCGGTCATTCCAGGCAGTTCAATAAAGGGTTTGTTCCGCCGTGGCTGCGGAAAAACGCCTCTTGATAAGGTTGATATTACGAAATGGTGCGGATCAAGCGCGGGCGAGGCCGATAAAGATTCCAAGTCAGGGATCCTCCGATTCCACGGTGCGTGGCCAGTTACTGCAGAAACAAATCCTGAATGGAAGGAAAGACTTCTAGACGTTGCTCATCCGCAGCAGAACTGGCAACTTGGTTTTAATGAACAATCAAGAATAGAGAAAGGCAGGGAAAAGCATAACGCCAACGCAATTGTGAGTCTTTTTAGACCAATGATTCAGATCAGTATCACCAGCACGGAAGCCTTATTAGATCAGGAATGGGATAAAATTAAATTGACACTAGAGCGTGGGCTGGCTCAAGGAATTGGTGGTCGAACCAGCGCTGGATATGGAAGTATTCAAGGCATTAGTGAGACTCCGTTTCTTTCTATCGGACTTACAGGGCAAGGGGTGGCATCTCAGCTACTCGATAAAACTCCCGAATTTCGGCCTAATCAGTTCAGGGCAGCAATTCGTGGTATGGCAATGAGGGTACTTGGAGGCCTGACAGACGATCAAATCACGATGGGAGTCGTTGACCACCTGTTTGGAGGCCTAGGAAAATCGGCTCCAAAGGTTGGTCTGTTGATGAGCCAATTTACGGTTCAAGAATACGAACAAGGCAGTTATGGAAGGGGGCAAGCCACTTATTCTGTTTCCGGTCAACTCCGATGGTTGATTAATGATTCGAAACGCAGCAGTGAGGATCTAGATTTACTTCGAAATTTTCTCTACAAGCTCCATTCTTTGGTGATGGTTCTTGGTGGTTTTGGCCGCGGAAGCAGAAGGCTAGACCATTCATGCTTTCCACTTGCTGACGGCAATTTTTACAGGCGAAATTCCATTGGAACTCATTGGCAATGGTTGCAACCGAATCTGCTGCCGCCTGGCTTGAACCCATGCTCAGTCGAAGAACTCAACAAGCTCATTGCCGACACACGCTCCATAGCTGGACAATACATGAAAACAAAGAATTTTTTGCAAGGATCAAAACTAGCCCCATGGCGAGAAGTAATACACCCAGACCGCTCGCTTGTATGGGCTCGCAAGGCATCTGGCCCAAATGACTCTGTTTCCATTAACTGGTTCCATGATCAAGAAGGGCCACCATGCATAAAGAAAACAGATCTAACCGGGTCCATGGGAAAGGTTGGTCGCATCTGGAGCAGAATGTATCCAATTATCAATTCCGATACTCCATTGGGGTCGCATCGATCTCCGGCAGAGTTACAACAACCAAAGCCTGACCCCTTTGCCAAACCCGTGAATCCATTCGACAGGGGCAAGCGGCCAGGAAATCGCATCACTCCTCCTCTGCCACACAGGACGGCGAGAGAAGCAAGACCACAACTTGCATTAATAAATGACTTTTGGGAGGGCGAGTATCTTGAGATTGTTACTTATTACAAGGGCGCCAACAACATCGAGCTTGAATCTCAATTCTTGAAGTTCATGAAATCCGGAGGGGGAGTGGATGCTTGTTTTATTCCAATTAATTTTTCCACCCCTTGACGCGCGTCCTCCTCGTCACCGTCGGCGGCAGCCCCGAGCCCATCCTCGAAGCGGTGCGCCTGCATCAGCCTGATCAGGTGGTCTTCGTGGTCAGCGCACCCCCATGCGAGGCCCCGAGCCTGGAGCAGGTGACCGGTGGGGGGGCACCGTGCCGCCATGTCCTGGAGGATGGGAGCCAGGATGACCGCCCCAACCTGGTGACACAGTTGGCCCTGGAGGGATTCGACCCTGAAAGGCACCTGGTACTGCTCCCGGATCCAGACGATTTCAGCGACGTCTACCAACGCCTGCGCCGTTTCACCAGCCAATGGCGCCAGACGATCCCAGATCTCGATTTACGCGGGGATTGCAGTGGTGGCACCAAGTCGATGAGTGCCGCCCTGGTGATGGCCCTGGCAGAACAGGACGCCGAACTCACAATCGTCAGCGGCCGGCGCAGGGATCTGGTACGCATCGGCAGCAGTGAAGGGCTGCGCTCCCTGGGTATCCAGCCGCTGCAGGCCGATCGGCGGCTGCAGGAAAGGCTGGCGCTCTTCCTGGAGGATCATCGCTACGACCGAGCACGTCAAAGCCTCAAGGATTACCTGGAGTATCAAGGCGATGCCTTGAGCGATGATCGCTACAACGCCGGACATCGTGTCCTCTGGATCCTCGACGCCCTTGTGCTCTGGGATCGCTTTTGCTGGAAGGAGGCCCTTGATCGTGCCGATGCCATCCACTTGGAAGTGGTCCTGCCCGAGCTGATGGGGTGGTGGCAAAGGGTCTGGGCCTCAAGGCGTTGGCTCGATGCCAACGTTCCGGAGATTCCAGTCACCGGCTACGAACTGGTTCAAGACCTGCTGCTCAACGCCGAGCGCCGCGGCCGCCGCGGTTGGTTCGATGATGCCGTGGCTCGCCTCTACCGCGCTCTGGAGTTGCTGGCCCAGACCTACATCCAGATCGAGTTGCACCTTGACCATCGCCAGCAACACTTGAAGATCGGCGCCAATCAATTGCTCGATTGGCTTCAACGGCGCGAGGGCTCAGAGGGCCTCGGCGGGATCTTCAATCAGCGAAGGGGTCGGATCCAGTCCGTGTTGGCGGCTCGCAATGACTCCCTGTTGGCCCATGGCCTCAAGCCGATCGAAGCCAAGGTTTGGCAATCGCTCCAGGATCAGCTCGCCAACCTCGTTGAAGAAACGCTGGAGGAGCTGGGGATCACCCCAGGTCCGCTTCCGGTTCAACTCCCCGGCAAGGCCATGCTGCAATTGCCCGACGTCCAACTCCTGCTCAGCGCCCCCCAATGACCCGCACCCTTGTGCTCACCGTGGGCCAATCTGACGGCCCGATCGTGAACTGCCTCAACAGCGTGAAGCCGGATCGCGCCGTATTCCTCTGCTCCTCCGGCAGCCGCGCTGTGGTGGACGCCGTTGTGGCCCAGGTGGATCTGCCGGATTTCGATCCAGAGCGGGATGTGCTGGAGCTACAGCAACGCCTCGGCCGCAACCAGGGGGGCGACGTGGTGAACTCCCTCGATCGCCTCGACCACGTCTACCTCCAAGCACGGGATCTGCTGGATCGTCTGCGCCAGGAGAACCCAGGCGCCAAACTCTCGGTGGATTACACCGGTGGGACCAAGACCATGGCCACCGGCCTGGCCATGGCCGCCGTCGATGATGGCCAGGTGGACCTCCTGCTCACCACCACCAACCGCCCAAGCGCCGGTGTGGCCATCAGCGGTCCCAGCCTGCCTGTGCCTGTCGCCCTCGGAAGCCTGCAGATTCGGCGCTTGCTGGAGGCCGAACTCCCCCCCCTACTGCGCCGCTACGACTACGCCGCCGCTCGGGAAGCGGTGGTGCGTGTGAGGCTGCTCCTGCCCCAGGGGCCGCAGGCCACGGAACTGACGCGCTTGGAGCAGCTCCTGCAGGCCTTTGATGCCTGGGATCGTTTCGATCACAAGGCGGCCGCGGATCTACTGGGCCTCCAGGCGGGAGACCCCAAGCTCCAAGCACTCTTGCTGGAACTCAAGCGGGTGATCCATTCCCGCCGGCAATTGGATGAGACAGCCGAACGCGAGCAGTGGCCTGCTATTCGTGGCCATGGCCAGGAAACTGTGGAGGATCTGCTCCTCAATGCCGAGCGCCGTGCCAAGCAACAGCGTTACGACGATGCCGTGGGCCGGCTCTACCGCGCCATGGAGCTCACGGCGCAATTGCTGCTCAAGCGGGAGTTCAATCAGCTCACCGCTGCTGTCGATCTGGAGCAAGTGCCGGCCTCTGTTCTGCAGGCCTACACCCTGAAGCAATACAACCAGCCCGGGGGCGGAGCCCTGAGGCTGGGCATGAGCGACAGCTTTGATCTGCTGGCGGCCTACGAACACCCTGTCGGGATGGCCTGGGCTGAGCAGCGTTCCGCATTGGTAGATCAACTCAAGCTGCGCAACGCAAGCCTGTTTGCCCACGGCTTCCAGCCCATCAGCGCCGCAGGCTGGAAATCACTCAGGGGCAGCATTGGTGTCTTCCTGTCGGCCGCGATCGCTACGGCCTCAGGCACTCAGCCTCGAGCGCATGGGGCCCTCAGTCAATTTCCAGCTTCTCTGGAAGAGCTTGGTGTTGACCGGGCGTCCATACAAGGAGGCTAGAAACGGGCATCGTATCTGCTCTGACACACAGGCCAAGTTTCCATTTAAGTGGTGTCACCAAAGAGTGGTGACCAGAAGAGATCGGAGCGTTCATTGCAAGGCAAGATTGACGGGTTTCCAATTAAGTAGTGTCACCAACGAGTGGTGACCCATCTACCACTGGGGGATGTTCGCCCTGGGGCTTGCCGTTTCCAATTAAGTGGTGTCACCAACGAGTGGTGACTCCAGCAACGTGACCCGCAAGGGCGCCTTGTGGGGTTCGCGTTTCCAATTAAGTGGTGTCACCAACGAGTGGTGACGAACCCTGCCCGGCGCAGCTCCTGCCGCATGGAGAAGTTTCCAATTAAGTGGTGTCACCAACGAGTGGTGACACGTCCAAAGACTTCTTTGGCAACCGTTGGGCCATGAATGGTTTCCAATTAAGTGGTGTCACCAACGAGTGGTGACCGTCCCATGGCATACCTGGCCACATGCGTGCTGGCAGGGTTTCCAATTAAGTGGTGTCACCAACGAGTGGTGACTTATCGGTATCAATAACAAGACCTTCTTCAGCCACTACAAGTTTCCAATTAAGTGGTGTCACCAACGAGTGGTGACCGTTCCTTCTATGAGGGTGTGTACGGATGTACCATCAGTTTCCAATTAAGTGGTGTCACCAACGAGTGGTGACCGCATCTTGCACAACATCCCACAGCAGGCCCAGCTACCAGTTTCCAATTAAGTGGTGTCACCAACGAGTGGTGACGTCTCAGAGTCTATGACAAACGCTTCATGTATCACATGGGGTTTCCAATTAAGTGGTGTCACCAACGAGTGGTGACGCTACAACCTCACGACCAAAGAAGCCGATTCACGGGGTTTCCAATTAAGTGGTGTCACCAACGAGTGGTGACAAGAAGCTCCCCTCGGTGACAGAATCACCATCTTCAGCAAAGTTTCCAATTAAGTGGTGTCACCAACGAGTGGTGACCTCTGATGATGCCGACAACATGGAAGAGCAGATCCAATAGTTTCCAATTATGTGGTGTCACCAACGAGTGGTGACAAAGTTGAACTGGCTTATGGTGGAAAGATGAAAATTCAAGTTTCCAATTAAGTGGTGTCACCAACGAGTGGTGACTAATAACCATTCTCTCCAAACTCCAATCCCTTAACGGTTTCCAATTAAGTGGTGTCACCAACGAGTGGTGACTAATCCATCATGCTTTACTCAATCACAGCAATCATCATGTTTCCAATTAAGTGGTGTCACCAACGAGTGGTGACACATCGCTGCGCTGGATCATCAGAATGCTATTCTGCGGTTTCCAATTAAGTGGTGTCACCAACGAGTGGTGACAACAGATCAATTCGTCAACCACCAAGCAACCAAATCAAATGAGTTTCCAATTAAGTGGTGTCACCAACGAGTGGTGACCAAGAGCTCGACTACTGCAACGATGGAACTGGCAGCCAGTTTCCAATTAAGTGGTGTCACCAACGAGTGGTGACACGTACACTGCACCAGCATCATGACCACCCGTCACCTCCTGGTTTCCAATTAAGTGGTGTCACCAACGAGTGGTGACGCGTTCGTTAGAGCGTAACGTTAATCCTAACAAAAAAGTTTCCAATTAAGTGGTGTCACCAACGAGTGGTGACCTCTTACGATCTCCCCCGGAAGGGGCTCGGAGTCGAGAAGTTTCTAATTAAGTGGTGTCACCAACGAGTGGTGACCGAATTAGTGTAATGCGTGTCACCCTCACCTGGCTAAAAAGGTTTCCAATTAAGTGGTGTCACCAACGAGTGGTGACCTCTCCCTGTTCGGTGATGACGCCAAACCGGCAAAGGCTGTTTCCAATTAAGTGGTGTCACCAACGAGTGGTGACGGATTGGAGCTAGGCCCTTCGGGGCTTAGCTCTTTTCATGTTTCCAATTAAGTGGTGTCACCAACGAGTGGTGACTTGAGTGGCATGACTACTCGTTACGTGATGACTGGACCTGTTTCCAATTAAGTGGTGTCACCAACGAGTGGTGACCTTCCACCGCTCCCGTTCCTTCTGATGATGCCGACAACATGAAGTTTCCAATTAAGTGGTGTCACCAACGAGTGGTGACCTGTCATCGCCGCTCTCTTCACCTTCGTGCCAGTAAGCACGTTTCCAATTAAGTGGTGTCACCAACGAGTGGTGACTTACGATTTTCTGACTGAACCTCAGTTGAGAACGCTGGTTGTTTCCAATTAAGTGGTGTCACCAACGAGTGGTGACTGGGGACTGCCTGGATTTTGTGTCCTCGCAGCCGTCATAGTTTCCAATTAAGTGGTGTCACCAACGAGTGGTGACTTGATGCTGCGGTTTCCGGTGAGAATGGGCTGAGAGTATCGTTTCCAATTAAGTGGTGTCACCAACGAGTGGTGACTATGAGGAAGCGCAGGCAATCAAGGCCCGTGCACGTAAAGTTTCCAATTAAGTGGTGTCACCAACGAGTGGTGACTTGCCTACGCGCACTACCGTCATCTCCGCGGCTTCAAAGGTTTCCAATTAAGTGGTGTCACCAACGAGTGGTGACCTCCCACCTGTTCTCCGCAATCTGATCATGAAAAAAGTTTCCAATTAAGTGGTGTCACCAACGAGTGGTGACGGAAGACTTCCTCTTTGATTATTTCTATACCAAGAGGTTTCCAATTAAGTGGTGTCACCAACGAGTGGTGACCTTTGCAATCTTTGGTCGCACTGCGAACCTTCAGGTAGGTGAGTTTCCAATTAAGTGGTGTCACCAACGAGTGGTGACCCGCTTTCATCGAGGGGTTCCGGATCTGCAAGCCTGGCCGTTTCCAATTAAGTGGTGTCACCAACGAGTGGTGACAAGGCCGACAAGGAGGGTTGCTGACATGGCGAACGAGGTTTCCAATTAAGTGGTGTCACCAACGAGTGGTGACGGGGCTGGTGGCGCCGGTAGGGGTGACCATCTCGGACGCGTTTCCAATTAAGTGGTGTCACCAACGAGTGGTGACTGGGTTACACCCATTACTTTTACCGGAAAGACTACATAGGCTCTGGCCAGTTTCCAATTAAGTGGTGTCACCAACGAGTGGTGACATGGGATTCTCTCCCAGCTCTGGCTCTCCTTCCACGGTTTCCAATTAAGTGGTGTCACCAACGAGTGGTGACCTATTGCATCATGGTTAAGACCCAAGGTGGTGTGGCGTTTCCAATTAAGTGGTGTCACCAACGAGTGGTGACGGGTCAGGCATGGTACGGAACGGCCGCAGACCTTGCCAGGTTTCCAATTAAGTGGTGTCACCAACGAGTGGTGACGATAGGGGTCCGGCTTACGTCAGTGCCTACCTTGGAGAGTTTCAAATTAAGTGGTGTCACCAACGAGTGGTGACAACGCTGGAAACAATGCTGGAAAGTAATGCTGGTATCGAGTTTCCAATTAAGTGGTGTCACCAACGAGTGGTGACCATTCAAGCTTACGGGGCCTAAAGGCCCTCCTAAGCCTAGTTTCCAATTAAGTGGTGTCACCAACGAGTGGTGACCCAGCACTCCACGGAGGCCTATGACCAGCAACACCACCAGTTTCCAATTAAGTGGTGTCACCAACGAGTGGTGACAATCTACCAAAACCCACCTATCGTTGAATGTTGCGGTTCGTGGTTTCCAATTAAGTGGTGTCACCAACGAGTGGTGACGTGATCGATCAGAACCACCGCGCTGCTGAGGTCCTCTGGGTTTCCAATTAAGTGGTGTCACCAACGAGTGGTGACTGGAGAGAGTCAGGATCCGCCTGCGCAGGCGGGCTGCTGGTTTCCAATTAAGTGGTGTCACCAACGAGTGGTGACATTGTGACGATGACGTCCCTTCAGCAGCCAGCTGACCCCTGTTTCCAATTAAGTGGTGTCACCAACGAGTGGTGACTCGTGCCGCTGAGCACCGCAGTAATCCACGAGAACCACCGGTTTCCAATTAAGTGGTGTCACCAACGAGTGGTGACATTTTCCCAGCTGATAACCCATCGGACGACTGGCGGTGGTGTTTCCAATTAAGTGGTGTCACCAACGAGTGGTGACATGCTTACGATTTCCTGACTGAACCGCAACTACGAACCGTTTCCAATTAAGTGGTGTCACCAACGAGTGGTGACGCCGTTGGCACCGTGCTTTATGGGACGATTTTAAGAGGCGTTTCCAATTAAGTGGTGTCACCAACGAGTGGTGACTGTTCATGTGATTTTCGACCCACCAGAAACCAAAGGGTTTCCAATTAAGTGGTGTCACCAACGAGTGGTGACCTGGGATCACTGGTGGATGTGCGAAGACGAGGCCGCTGTTTCCAATTAAGTGGTGTCACCAACGAGTGGTGACTGCGGCCCCGAAAGGCCTTGCGGCGCAGCTGGTCCGAAGGCCATTAGCGCGCACCTCCACTGTGGCGCTCCCGAGATCACCTGACAACCCTGTGGAAAACCTTGAAACCCTTTGCGGTGCAATTGAGCGCGCAGCGCTACGGCGCCATGCGGGTTTTCGGAGAATCCGGCGTTGCGCGCTGGGGCAGCATGCACAAAAGGCCAGGCATGGGAAGCTCTCCCGGTATGGCGCAAGTAGCGCGCAGCCCCTGCCTTGAAACGATGGGGTTACCGATTCAAGCGATCGGTGTGGTCCGAAGATCGAGAAGGCCTCCCTTGAACTCCCACACATTGGTCGTTCGCAGGTAAGACCTCTGCAAATTCCATCCCGTCAGGTGACGATGGAGACCAGACCCAAAGTGTGATGGACCAGCAGCTCGACATCTTCCATTCCCCGGCTCCTCCAGCCCGGGAAAGCCAGCTCCTACCCAGACCCCCCCTGGTGCTGAGCAAGGAGGGACTTGCCCTGCGCTGCTGGCCCCATTGGGCGACCGATGCTGATGACCTGCTGGAGCGCTTGAGCCAGGAGGTGCCCTGGAAGCAGGACACCATCACCCTCTATGGCCGCACCCATTCGCTGCCTCGCCTCACCTGCTGGGTGGGTGATCCCGGTTGTTCTTACACCTACAGCGGTGTGCGCAACCCCATCGAGGTCTGGAGCCCCTTGCTTCAGCATCTGCGCGAGCGCGTGGAGTGCGCTGTGGGCTGGGGCTTCAACTCGTTGCTGCTTAACCGCTACCGCGATGGCCGCGACAAACTTGACTGGCACGCCGACGATGAGCGAGAGCTCGATCCAGAGGCGCCGATCGCCTCATTGAGCCTGGGGGCCGAGCGCAGCTTCCGGTTGCGGCCGCGGGATCCCGAAGCCATCACGGAAGCCCCCCTCTCTGTGGAGCTGGGCCATGGCGATCTGCTGGTGATGGATCCCCCCACCCAGCGCCTCTGGCTCCACCAGGTGCCCAAGCGGCTGCGCGTGCAGCGCGAGCGCATCAACCTCACCTTCCGATCCATTCGCCCCGAGGCCTTGAACCATGTATGAGCTGCTCATTCCCCGCGTGATCGGGGCCTTCTCCAAACCGCAGGAGCCCGAGCGGGTCTTTCTGAAGCGCGTCCAGAAGGCTGATGTCCGCATGCGCCAGAACTACAAAAGCCAGCAGACGATTGGATCAGCGATCTACGAAGATCCATCCGTCCGTGCCGCCTACCTGCTTGGTTACCTGGGCCATTACAGCCTTCAGCTGGGCGATGTGCTCACGGCCCTGGATGGTCAACCAGAAGCGGCGGCTGTGCTCTGCCAACCGCATCTGCGCGTGGCCGCCCTCTGCGGTGGGCCGGCGCCGGAAGCAATCGCCCTGGCCGCGCTCCACAGCCAGCTGAGGGGCGAGAGCCTCGAGGTGACGGTGTTTGATCGCAATGCACTCCACTGGCAAGACTGCTGGCCGATCAGCCAGGAGGTGGCGAACCACTACCCCACTCACCCCCAAGTGAGGATCAGTGGTCAGAGCGTCGATCTGGTGGCCACCCCGATGGGCCCCAAGGAGCGGGCTGTTCTGGGTCGCTGCCAGGTGCTCACGGCCATGAACTGCCTTAATGAGCTCTATGGCCTCGGTGTTGAGCACCTGCGGCGGGCTCTGGCCGAGCGGCTCGATGTCCTGCCGCCAGGGGCCCTGGTGTTGGCCAGTGATCAGGCGAACTACCCCGACTGCGAGCGGGGCCTTGCCGTCCTGCATGAGCTGCTCCAGGAACGACAAGCCAAGGTGCATCTCGCTGATTTGAAACGCAGCGAGGCCCATGTGGTCGCCAACAGATTTGGGCTTCCTGAACGCATCAGCTGGATGTACGGCCCGGAGAACGAGAACAATTTTCGGGTGTGGGTCCGTCAGCTGCGGCTGGCCGCCTGCCTCCCATGACTCGTCGTTCGCACGTAGCTCTGCGTAGCCCAATGAGATTCGGGGAAGGCTGGGGGCTGCGTTCACCATGGCCATGCCCCCGATCAATCCGCCCAGGCAGGGAAGCTGGGAGCACTTCCACCAGCACATCCACTGGCGCGTTGTACCTCCTGGCCCCGCCAGAGCCGTCGCCATCCCCGTGGCGGTGCGCCGTCCTGCGATCGCCGCTGGCGCCCCCAATGGCGCCAGCGGCGCCGACGTTGTTCCCGGCCTACTCCAGCGAGCGCTCCGTCGCCTGCACCGCTGGTTCCGATGACGAGTCTTGGTTGGTATTCATTGTCTGAGCGTTCCTGCTTGATCGGCAGCTTTGCAAGCCCCTCCGACCCTGCAAATCAAAGGGATCCACCCCAGCCGGAGGAAGCGCCCGACTGACGCGAACCGCCGTTCCAGCCAACAGCAAGGCCTGGCCCCCCGGAATCAACGCAAGGGCCAGCGAAAGCACCAGGGAGGCGCCAGCACCAGAGAGCACCGCCAGCCCAACAGCCCTCAGGCCCTGCTGCACCAACGTTTGTTGTGCCTCTCCCTGGGCCGACAGCAGCTCCCGATGATGACGATGCAGCCACCAGGCCAGCGCCACGGCTGCCGCCAGCAGCGCCGCCTCAAGGGATTCGATACCGATGGCGCCAGGCATGCCTGGGGCACCCAGTGCATCGAGACCACCATCCAGCTGCGCCTGGCCAATCTCAACAGGATCCATGGCCTCGGCGCCCCGGGCCCGGTTCCAGCCAGCTGTCTCGAAGCTCCAGCCGTCTGTGGCCGCCCCTCCCCAGGTCTGGGGCCGCCAGTGGCTCAGGTCCTTTTCCGCCAGCCAGGCGGTGACGGCCGCCTCGGGATCGGGGGCCCGCAACAACAAGTCCGGCACCTGGCCGGTGACCGCAGCCCCATGGCGACTCAACCGCTCCTGGAGCGCGGCCAGGGCATTGGGGTCGGCCACAGCTTCTCCCAGCCGAGCGACCAAAGCGGCCCAACCGCCTGAACGCAACGCGATGCCGAAAGGATCAGGCGCACGGGTTGGACCCTTGGTCAACATGGGCTCAGCAACCATGGAAAGCGATGCCGCACTGATCGGCTCAGGACCCCTGCAGCTGGGTGTTGGCGCCACCGCTGAACAGCTGGCCCAGGTTCAGGCCGGCTTCATGGGCAGCCCGGTGCAGCTCTGGGCGCTGCTCATCGCTGAGGCCATCCCAGAAGGCATGGAACAGATCCAGCGAAGCCTTGCCCATGCCCACCAGCCCCAGCAGCGAGAGCGGCAGGGACAGCCAGGGGAACACCAGCAGCAACACCGCCAGCACCGCGCTTACCGCGGCTCCCTGCTTCACGGATTCCCATACCGTGCTGGCGATCGCCTGGATCTGGGTGGCCCGGTCGATCTCGCCGCGTTGGCGCAGAGCCTCCGTGCGCAACCCCGTGAGCAGTGCCTGGTAGATGGCATACACAGCGACGCCCCCGAGGGTGGATTCGCTCACGAACTCACCGCCGCCGAAGGCGGCGTGGTTGCCGTTCAGGTCGATCGAAGCCAGCCCAGCGGCGGGAGCCACCTCCCAGCCAGCACGGGGGAGTCGGAAAGGATCACGTTCGCGGCCCATGGGGAAACCCCACATTGTTAATCCAGCATGGCGGAGGCATTCGTTTTCAGGTGGCGCATAAGTGCGAACAACCAATCCGATCCATGGATCAACTGGACGGCGGCCAGACTGATGCCATCGCTCTGATCGTTCCAGGCCACCAAAGCCTCTGCCAAGCCCCAGACGATCCCTCCCTTCGCCAGCCGGAGAGCAGGACTCGGCGTCGCTTCTCAGCAAAGGTGAGCAGGTACCTGTAGGAAGACAGGGTCTGGAAGGGCGTTGAGATCTGTGTACCGTTCAGCCCCGAGATAAGGAACTCGACGTCATCTGGCGATGGGGCACCGATTAAACGTTTCCGGCCTGCAAGCCGCCGCTTCAGGGAACGACGGAACAGGAGCGGCGAGCTGAAAGCTGGGATCAGGTAATGGCGCTGTTCTGCCGAGTCAATCCAGAGAACCGTGAGCACGGCAGCGTCGGACATGGCGGTGGATCTGGAGGCCCCTTACCAGTTCCACCGGTGAGAGTTTCCCGTATCAGGCGGCCTTCGGCGTTTCCGCCCGTGCCCGGATCACGGCCAGCAGATCACAGATGCGAAGAACCTCGGTTTCAGTGAATAGAGCCTCGGGGCCAGTTGGCGCCAGATCGCTGAAGGGCGGGTCGTAGAGGCGGGCCGGATCCATCACTCCACGGCTGGTGAGTTCGTTGATGATCTCGTTGATGAACTGGATCTGGGTGGCCGTGTGGGTCCGTTCGGCGAGGAAGTCTGCGAACACCTCCTTGGCCGCATTGCGCTCCAGGCCCACCAGAGAGCGAATGAACAGCCCGAAGCCGTTGCACTCTTCGCTGGCACGGGCGATCACGCGTTCGTTGCCAATGCCCTCATTGAGCAGGAAGCGCTCCAGTTCCTGCAGATCGGTGGCCGTGAGGGGCTGGTTGCGCCGCAGCCGCTGCATGGTGAGGTGATCCTCGTGGGCCCTTAGAAAGTTCCGGGCACGGAGACGGAACTGGCGGAACTCATCTGGGCTGATCAAGGCAGCGGCATCGAGCTCCTTGAGCTCGCCAAGTACATCAGTGAAGATTGTGTAGATCGGGCTGCGCGCCTGACGTTCGATCAGTCCGATCAGGCTGCGCAGCCTGAGGCGCACCTGCTCGAGCATGGGCAGTGTCACGCCCTGCCACCACTCGTCGAGCAGCAGGTCCTGAATGAGCTCCATCTCGGCCGCCACCATCGGGATGGTGTGGCGTTCCTCCAGTAGGCCGGCAATCTCCCGCACCTGGGCCTGCAGTCTGGGGAGATCGGCAGCGCTGCGCAGCACGGCCAACTGAAGTTTGTACAACAGCAGATCGAAACGACGGGCGTCGGCATCGGTGTCGCCGTCCTGCTCCGCCTGGGCTGAAGGAAGCGGCGCCAAGGTGGAGGCGAGCAGCTCCTGCGCCTCAGCGTCGAGCTGGTTCCAGGCCTCCACCTGGCGAAACCGCTCCACCAGCTCCAGGTGCGGCCGCACCAGGAAATTGTCGCTGGGGCAGGCGGCCACATGGCGCCTCAGCGCCTCCGCCAGGGCCACGCGGTGGGCCCGCAGCTCGGTAGCTCCCGCCGCCTCCGCCGGGCCTGCGAGTTCGTCCAGGCTGCTCAGTAACGCCAATCGGGCACGGAAGAGGCGGGCACTGAGGGATTCGGGAGAGGGGCCAGGGTTGCTGCCGCCCTGGCCGAGGAAGAACTCCAGGTTCTGGCAGCAGTCAAAGATCCAGAAGCATTCCTTGTGCGCTCCGGGTCCGAACAGATCCGGGCAGAGGCGGGTACCCCGACCCACCATCTGCCAGAACTTGGTGCGGGAGCGCACCGGCTTGAAGAACACCAGGTTCACGATCTCGGGAATGTCGATGCCGGTGTCGAGCATGTCCACCGAGATCGCAATGGCGAGGTTGCTGTTGGGGTCGGCGAACTCATCGATCAAGCTCTGGGCATAGGAGGCGCGATTGTCAATCACCCGGGCGGCCTGGCCGGCGAGGTGGGGGTAGTGGTGATCGAAACGGTCCTGAATGAAGACGGCGTGGTTGTGGTTCCTGGCAAAGACGATGGTCTTGCCGATCTGATCACCGCTGCCGTTGAGGCAGCCCTGGGTCATCAGCACCTGCAGTCCCTTGTCCACGGTGTCGGCATTGAACAGCCAGGCGTTCACGGCGCCGGAATTGATGCGGCCAGTCCCCAGCACGCCTTCCTCCCAATCCAGGAGGTCCCACTGGGCTTGTTCCGCGGCGCTGAGTTGGGCGTAGGTGATGCCGTCGCGGGGGAACCGCAGCGGCACCGAGATTGCCCGGAAGGGCACGAGGTAACCGTCGTCCACGGCCTGATCCAGGCCGTATTCATCGGTGGGCAGGCCCACCTCCAGATCAAAGAGGTCGTAGGTGTTGCGATCGATCTCGTTGCGGGGGGTGGCGGTGAGGCCACTGAGCAGAGAATCGAAGTAGGCAAAGATGGCGCCGTATTTCTGATACACGCTGCGGTGGGCTTCGTCGATGATTACCAGATCGAAGTGGCCTACGCCGAAACGCTTTTCGCCAAGGCTGTTTTCCGCATCGATGAGGTTCATCATCGTCGGGTAGGTGGAGAGGAACACGCGTCCTTCACCGCCCTTGTTGGAAACCAGGTTCACCGGTGAACAGTCGGGCAGGAAGCGCCGGAAGGCGCGTTCGGCCTGGAGCACGAGGGCGTTGCGATCAGCGAGGAAGAGGACTCGCTTTACCCAGTTGCAACGGATCAGCAGGTCAACCAGGGCGATCACGGTGCGGGTCTTGCCGCTGCCGGTGGCCATCACGAGCAGCACCTTGCGGCGGCTGCGCTCCATGGATTCGCAGATTGCTCGGATCGCCCGCTGCTGGTAGTAGCGCTCCACGATCGCAGGATTCACCGTGGCCGCCGCCAGGCTCTGGCGCTGGGTGCGGCGGCGGATCAGGGTTTCCAGCTCGGCCTTGCGGTAGAAGCCCTGCACCTCCCGGGGCGGGTAGCGGAGATCGTCCCAGAGGCGATGGCGGTAGCCATTGGAGAGAAAAATTAGCGGCCGCTGGCCGTACTGGGTTTCGAGGCAATCGGCGTAGAGCTTGGCCTGTTGCTGGCCGAGCATCGGATCCTTGCTGCTGCGTTTTGCTTCCACCAGGGCCAGGGGCTTGCCGTCGGCGCCCCAGAGCACGTAATCCACAAACCCCTCACCGGTTTCGTTCGGCATGCCGGAGACGGGCACCTCATCGGAGCGACCTTCCCCGAGCCGCCAACCCACCTCTTCGAGGTAGTGATCGATGTAAAGCTGGCGGGTAGCGAACTCGGTGAGATCTGCCTCGGGTTGGGCGGCAGCCTGATTCGCCTTCCGCAGAGCTGTGATCTCCAGGCGTAATCGCTCGAGCTCCTCAAGCGACGCCGCTGAGGCCTCACGCTCCTCCCGCAGCTGTTGATCCCGTTCCGCCAGCTGGTTGGCGAGAAGCGCCAGTTGCTCGCGGGTCTGGCTCTGCTGCTGTGTGGCTGGCTCGGCGGCGGGCAACAGGGCCTTGTCGAAGCGGGCACCTTGTACGGCAGCGGGATCGAGGCCATAGGTGAGGGCCAGCCAGCGGAGAACCTGAAACAGCTCCGTGGCGGCCAGCACGGAATCGCCTGTGGGGATGGCCTGGGCCCGATGGACAGCGTCGTTGCCGAGGTCTTTGAGCAGCTTGAAGCGGCTCAGCAGCTGGGGGCCTACGAGGTCGCGAAAGCTGAAGGCATGGATCAGTTGCGAAAGGGAGGGTTCGCCCCATGGACGCTGCAGCTGGCTGTCGTTGGCGTAAACCCACTCCACCAGCAGCTCGATCGTGCGGCGGGCGTAGAAACAGGCCGTGCGCGGATCGCCAAGGGCAAAACGCTCAACTCTGACGGCCTGTACGTGGAGCTCTGGCCACTGGCCGGCGATGAGGGCGTATTGAGAGCTCATGGTCCGACCATCTGCTCCACCCTTTCGATCAGAGCTTCAACGCGGTCATTCCACTCCTGTCGAAGAAGTTCGAGCGGTGCTGGTTCGTCGTCGAAGCGAAGTTGCACCGCAAACACCGTCAGGATTTCCAGTTCCCTGCACGGTGTCACCTCAATGGCCTTGTTCTCCAGCAGCCCGAGCAGCAGCCTCAGATCGTGAGTGAGGGGAAAATCAACGTCCTCGTGGCAGGCCCATGCTTTGAGTGCTTTCTCTGTCGCTTGCTGAACGTGAAATCCCCAGGAGGCCTCATCGAAACGAGATGAATCCAGCAGGCCTTCGGCAGCACGAAGGTCACGACGAGCCAGTCGGAGAAATTGTCTGGCCTCCTCAGCCATCGTCCAGCAACCTTCCTTCCTGATAGGCCCTGGCGATCACGTGATGGCGCCAGTTGCGTTTGGCCCTCACTTCGCTTTCGGCATAGAGAAGCAGATCGATCGGCAGCAGATGCCTCTCCAGCCGACGATTGATGGCCGCTAATAGCTGCCAACGGGGATGGCTGTCCAGCCAGCCATCCGGCACGGTGATCAACAGGTCCACATCGGAATCGACCCGGGCGGTGCCCCGCGCCCTGGAGCCGAACAGGCGCACCTGGGCATCTGGGATCTCCGCATGAATCTCTGCCGCGATCCGGGCGATGCGGGAATCCACGGGGGTGGCGGTGGCACGGTCCGTCATGGCGGCATTCTGCTTAATCCAGGCTGGAGTTGCCTGCCAGCTGCCGCTCCAGCGATTGGCGAATCAGCCCGATGGCATAGGGAACCTCTTCCAGGCTGGCCACGCCGAGTTCCACCTCCCCATTGCCCCAGCGGCCGATGCCGGCCACGTTCAAGGCACGCCCCTGGGAGTCATCCAGATCAGCGAAGGGCATGTTGAGGCTTAGGCGCAGCCGCTTGGATTGGGAAACGATGTCGACGAAATTGGTCTCGCACTTGTAGGCGATGTAGAGCTTGAGCACGTCTTGGTAAACGTTGGGATCGAGGGAGCGGATGGAGTGATCCAGTGCGTCGAAGACCGCCCGGATCTGGGGGTTGGCCAGCTGGGGATGATCCGCGAGAGAATAGAAGGCATTCGTGGCTTTGGCGCTGCTCAAGTAGAGGTCCTGCTGCTCCTGGCTGAGTGCGGGGGCTGGCCACACTTGCAGGGCCAGCTCGGCGAGGCGCCCCCCCCGCTGGCGCATCTGCTCCACACCCCAGTGCTGGAGTGGGCCGATGCCCTGATTCAGCACCAGAGGGCTGTGGGCAAAACCGCCCTGGTGGTCGCGCTTCTCCAGGAACGGACGATCGCTGAGTTCAGGGTTGTAGCCGGTGAGGGTGAGGTTGCCGAGCCGATGCAGCCATTCCTCCTGCAGCGCCTTCCAGTTCTCGCCCAGGGCCTGGCGCCAGGACGCGGGCAGCTCAGGGTTTTGGGGAAGGATGTGCTCGATAGTGTAGTTGGCCACCGCGATCGGCTCCTTGCGTTCGTAGTTTTCCAGCCGCCTGAGCCAGTAGCTGCAACTCTTGTTGAACTTGTAGAGGTTGCGCTCCTGGATGTCGCGCCGGAACTCCCCGTCACTGGGAAAGCGGCGGTAGGAAGGCAGGCTGAGTAGATGGGCCTTGAAGCTGGGCAGGACGTGGCAAGGCTCCTTGCGCAGAGCTCGGCTGAAGGTGGCGAAGGTTTTCTGCTGGGAGTTGGAGGGGATGGCGCAGACGGCGCGACGAAACACATAGGCCTCCAGCAGCCGCAGGGCCTCCAACAACTCGGCGCGATCGATCAGGCCGGCATCGAAATCGCCGTAGAGCTCCAGCAGCAGCGGGTTGACCACATTGACCTTGAGCTCGCGCAGGTCGTGAAAGGCCTGCTGGAGCTCGGGATCGGGCTCCTGGCCGAGCACGATGCGGGCGTAGCGGAGGGCGATGGTGTGGAGCTCGGCGAGGAGGGCCTCGATGCCGGCCTGCTCCACCTCGGGGCGGCGGGTGTAGGCCTTGAAGTTGTCGTAGACCCGATCGAGCAGGGGCACCTCGCCGGTTTTGAGCGTGAGCACATCGCGCATGAAGGCACTGAACTCACTGCCGCCGTAGGCCTCCTGGCCAAAGGCCAGCTCCATCGGCCGCCAGTGGTGGCTATACAACCGGTCCTGCAGCTCGGGTGGCTGGCCCATGAGCACGAAGTTGCGGATCAGATCGGCCTGGGAGAGCTCCCGGCCGGTGGAGTTCATGCTCTCGAAGATCAGCTGGGGGTTGTCCTGATCCCTGGAGAGGGCCACATCCACCACCAGCAACTTGCTGATCCCGCGGCAGACCACCGCCAGATTGGTGGTGGGCTTGCGCAGCTGCTCGAGGAAGAAGGCATGGTTATCGGTGATGCGGATCGAGGGCTCCGGCGGTAGCGGCGCCCCGCCGCCTTCCACCAGGGCTTTGAGTGTGGTGCGATCGGTATCGGAGAGCAGCAGCTTGAAGTGCTTGTGGCCCTTTTCGAGGGTGTTGGTGAGGTAGTACTGGCGAATCTTGGCTGGAGAGAAGCCGTCAAAGGGCTCCTGCCCGCTCTCCGGCTGCTGACTGAGCACCTCAGCCAAGGCCGCGAGCAGCAAGGTGATGGTGGTGAGCCGCTGCTGCCCATCGATCACAAGCTTGGGGGAGTTAACGGTGATCGTTCCCTGGCCGTCTTCGATGTAGACAACAGAGCCGATGAAGTGAACCCCGATCTCGTCGCTGGATCCTGCTCGAAGGATGTCAGCCCAGAGCTGCTCACATTCCTTACGGGTCCAGGAGTAAGTGCGCTGGTAGATCGGGATGATGAATTGCTGGACGGCCTGCAGGATCTGGAGGAGTTTGGCTTCGGTGGCTTTCATCGTTAGATCTCACCATCAAAAGCAGATGCCTGCAATGATTTACATAAATCTGTCACCCTTTGTGCAGACGTTCCCAGGGTCTTTCCGAAGCATCTAATCTGCAGTAGTTTCCTTTCAAAGTCTTCTTGATTTCCTCGGGGTGGAAGTGTTATTTTTAGGCTTTTAAGGTGAGACGGACCAAAGTTTTTCTGAGCTGATCCGGTGACAAGCCGCGTAATCTGTGAGCGAAACTCACGGCTTTGCAGCCAGCCCTGAAGGAATAAAAGACTAGCGTGACCGCCCTGTGGCTTAAATCTAATCGTGCTGGTATTCATGCACAAGGGTAGATGAGATGAATCCACAAAAGCCGCGCGTGTACGGAGGAGACCATCGGAATCAATTGAAATCCCAGAAGAAGGCATGACGAGATCGCCAGGATCCACCAGAAAGTGGCTATACTTTCCATAGGCTTCGTCTTCGGAAATGCGCCGAGTCGTTCGTGTTAGATCAATCTGGCCGGTGGTGGAGATATTGCCAACATTCAAAAGCTTGACACCAGTCTCAGTGAACTGCCAGTTTCTTACGCCAGGTCCTTCCTGAAACCAATACACATCGGACAGAGGGATTGCCTTAGCGTCTGCATCGGCAGAAGAATTTAAGAGGAGTTCATCGAATAGTGATTCTTCTAGTTCGCTTATGGCCCTCTCTCTCTGCAGCAACTTTGCATTGACAGACTCTGCCCTATCCAAAATCGCCGCGATGCGCCGCTGCTCCTCCAGCGGGGGGAGGGGGATTCTGAGCTCTTTAAGGATTGTCGTGTTGATGTTATCTTGCGCTACTCCGCGAGACTTCAGCTTTAGTGCCGACGCTTGGCTATCCAGGAAATGGCGAAGATACCCCCGATCTAGGCGCTCAGTTTGTAACTGTAGGCCAACTATCGCCTGGTTTGTGGCTGCTGGAATGGAAAGAATTGCCGTTCTGCCAACCGTTGCAAAGATTGACAGCAGCAGAGTACCTGGCTTTAGCAACCGGGCTGGACTTTCGTGAAGCCCTCTTTCGGTGATGCATTCATCTGTGTGTGTTATATCACCCTGGAGCATGTCTGAGATTTTGACCCACGGGATATCGCCACCCCAATAGCCATCAACCGATCTCTTTGGCGTGCCTCCTGATATCACCTTGCATAGATCACCAAGTGGCGCAGTTGACCAGCTCATCGCAGCATCCCCTCCAGCTCCTCAATCCCTTGGAGGATCTCCTGCTCGATGATGCGCAGTTCAGCCAGGATCTCCAGCGGCGGCCGGTACTCCACCTCTGCGTGAGTCACCTCCTTGGTGCGGTTGAGGCTGGGGTCATCGCCCAGGGCGGTTGCGCGAGCTTGCCGACACCGCCTGGGTTTGCATGTATCCATGGCTGGAGGGGCGGTGGAAACAGAAGCACATTTGGGTGCAGACCCCCAGGCGGCTCGCCGCGCCTCCACCCGCCGCAGCGTCCGGGAGCACCGGCAGCGGGCCCAGGGGATGCGGCCGATCCAGATCTGAGTGCCGGATGTGCGCTCGCCCGAGTTTGCGGCGGCAGCACGGCGGCAGTGCCTGCTGGCCAATGCCAGCGCCGCTGGGGCGGAGGCCCAGGCGCTGATCGACTCGCTGTACGCGTGGCCCGATGACGCGTACATCCCGTGAAGCGCGGTGAGCTCTGGGAGATAGCCGGCGGCCCCGGCTTTGCCGGCAAACCCAGGCCCGGGATGATCGTTCAAGACGACGCCTTCGCATCGCGGGATTCGGGAACGGTCTGCCTGATCAGCAGCGATCCCACCCAACTGCCGCTGTTTCGCGTCGCCGTGACGCCCACACCGGACAAGGTCCTGCTGCGCCTTCAGCGCTCGCTGCTGGTGTTCCTCGGACTGGCCCGCTGAGGTGTGCCTCATCCCTCCCCTCCCAATGCCGGCTCCAGATCGGTTTGGCTGAAATCGTTGCCCACGAACAGCAGCGGCACCTTCAGGTGATCGGCCAAGGCATAGGCGAAGCAGTCGCCGAAGTTCAGGCCACTGGGATGGTGCCCCTTGCCGAAACGCTGATATGCCAGCGCGGCAGCATCGGCCAGCTCCTGGTCCCAGCCCACGGTGAGGATCGCCTGCTGCTCCAGAAAGTCCCGTGCCCGCTCCAGGCCTAGGTCGCCCAGCTTCGCCAGCGCCACCAGCAGGATCTCGGTGCGGGTGGGTGCCGCCACGGCTGGTTGCCCAGCGGCGCAGAGACGCTCCAGCACGGCATCGCTGCCGGGTTCGTTCAACAGCACCGCCACCACTGCACTGGTGTCCACCGCAAGGTCGATCACCAGGCTGCCTTCAGCCGCAGAGACCGTCATCTCCATAGCCCAGGATTTCCTCGCCGGTGCGCTCATCCAGCAGCGGCAGCGTCCACACCTGCTGCGCCAGCCAGCGGCGGCTTTCCTCCACCGTGGGGCGCTCGGGGATCGGCTTGCCGGGCAGCCCGGCCTCCAGCGCCAGGATCGCCTCCTGGTTCATCGAGCGGCGGTGGGCGGCGGCCACGGCCTTCAGCCTGCGGTAGATCGCGTCGGGCACCTGCCGGAGCACCAGGGTGTTCATCGCGACCACTTGCAGCTGTGATAGCGAAATGCTAGCTGCCTTCACCGCAGCATACCCTCAAGTTCCTCGATCCCTTGCAGGATTTCCTGCTCGATTGTGCGAAGTTCCGCCAGGATCTCCAGCGGTGGCCGGTGCTCCACTTCCTCGTGAATCAGCTCCTTGTAGCGGTTGAGGCTGAGGTCATAGCCCTCGGCCACGATCTCCGCCTTGGGCACGCAGAAGCTCTGCTCCGTGCGGGCCCGTTCGCGCTCTGAGCCGTTGCGTTCCTTCCACCGGGTCAGGGCATCGAGCAGGTTGTTCTTGGCGTGCTCGCCATCCCCCAAGGGCTCCTTCGGCGCGGGCCCCAGCTTCTCCAGCGGCAACAGCGGGTTGCGCTTGTCGTCGAGGCTCCAGCCATCAGCCGTGAGGTCGTAGAACCACACCTGATCGGTGCCGCCCTTGCCGGTTTTGGTGAACAGCAGGATCGCCGTGCTCACGCCCGCATAGGGGCGAAACACGCCGCTCGGCAGCGACACCACACCTTCGAGGAAGTGGTCTTCCACCAGGGTGCGGCGCAGTTCCTTGTGGGCCTTGCTCGAACCGAACAGCACGCCATCGGGCACGATCACCGCCGCCCGGCCTCCGGGTTTGAGCAGCTGCAGGAATAATGCCATGAACAGCAACTCGGTTTTCTTGGTCTTCACCACCCGCTGCAACTTGCCGCTGGTGCTCTCGAAATCCAGCGAGCCGGCAAACGGCGGATTGGCAAGGATCAAGGAGTAGCGGTTCTCCTCGACTGCACCATCTTCCGAAAGCGAATCGCGGTAGCTCACATCGGGGTTCTCCACCCCATGCAAGAGCATGTTCATGGAGCCGATGCGCAGCATCGTGCTGTCGAAATCGAAGCCATGGAACAGGCCATGGTTGAAGTGCTCCCTCAGCTGGGGGTCGCTGAACAGCTCCGGGTGGTGCTCGCGCAGGTATTCCCCCACCGCCACCGGGAAGCCGCAGGTGCCGCAGGCGGGATCGGCCATCACATCGGTGGGCTTGGGCGCCGTCATCGCCACCATCAGTTCGATGATGTGGCGCGGGGTGCGGAACTGGCCGTTGGTGCCGGCGGTAGCCAACTTGCCGAGCATGTACTCGTAGATGTCGCCCTTGGTGTCGCGGTCCGCCATCGGCACCGCGTCCAGGAGGTCAACGACCTTGGCCAGGAGTGCCGCGGTGGGGATCGTGAAACGCGCATCCTTCATGTGGGTGGCAAAGGCCGAGCCGTCGCCGCCCAGGGTGCGCAAAAAGGGGAACACGCGCTCGCCCACCAGCTCGAACATCTCGGTGGCGGCCAGCTCCTTGAAGCGGCTCCAGCGCAGCTGCTCGTAGGGGCGCTCCTGCAAGTCGTTGCCTTCGGGGTAGAGGCGCCGCGCCATCGGCTGCCCAGTGCGCAGGGCCTTGCGTTCCTCCAGGGTTTCCAGCTCATCCAGCCGGCGGATGAACAGCAGGTAGGTGAGCTGCTCCAGCACCTCCAAGGGGTTGGCGATGCCGCCACTCCAAAAGGCATTCCAGATGCCATCGATCTGGTTGCGCAGCTCGCCGGTGAGGGCCGAAGCGGCGGTGGTTCCGGGGGCGATGGTGGGCGCAGCGGTGGCGGCCGCACCATTGCCATTGCGGCGGCTGCGGCCATTCCCCGACGCTGGGGCCTGCTTTGGGGGTGGGTTGACGCCAGGTGCCTTCAATCCGCCGCCGGGGCCGCGGGCTTTTTCGGCGGCGCCCATGGCCACCAGGTGATCCTTGGCCGCCTCGAACTCCTCATCGCTGAAGGGCTCCTCCGCCTGATCCAGCAAGTCAGCGCGTAAATCCGCATTGCTCAGCCTGCTGCCGTCCTCAGGGATCAGGGCGAGTAGGGCGTCGGTGAGGTCGGTGCGGGTGGGCATCGGAGGCAGATCGTGGAAAAGGCTTGCGGAGAGGTTGTTCTGCGAGAACGCAGTTTGGCAGTAGCTCTCGGATGCCCCCACTGAGGGGCCCATGGCCTGGCACGGGCAGGAGCTTCGTGCGAACAACGATCGGCCTAGCCAGCTCGGGCGTGCGCAAGCGCATACGTGGTCTTCGGTCGTTCGCACGTAGTGGCGGCAAGAACGCAGAGCGTTGCCGAAGCATGGCGTCACCCCCCGCATGACACAGCCATGGCTCCGCTCATTCTTCGCTCCCTTCACGGACAAGTCCATC
Organism: Synechococcus sp. CS-1326; assembly: GCF_025128115.1. Taxonomy (NCBI): domain Bacteria; kingdom Bacillati; phylum Cyanobacteriota; class Cyanophyceae; order Synechococcales; family Synechococcaceae; genus Synechococcus; species Synechococcus sp. CS-1326. The sequence goes on from NZ_JAHLYV010000010.1 coordinate 79,695, forward strand.
GCTTCACCGGCGTGGTTGATCGCTTCGGTGGCTTCCTTCACGCCGGTGAGGTGGTTCACACCGTCTGCATCCGCGAGTTGCAGCACGCCCGCACGGAGCAACCCGTCCAGCCGGATCACTGGTGGTTTCGGCTGCGGGCACCCTGGGCCGAGGCAGGCATGTCTCAAGGCGACACCGTCCTGTTCACCGCCAAGGTGCAGCACTGCAGCAAAGGCTGGGATGCGGACTCCATCGAACCGGATGGCCCCGTTCGGCGCCGGCATCAGGTGATCGGCTTGGGCGGACGCATCCGGGATGTGGTGGTGACCCATCGCGCCCAGCGCCACAGCGTGCTCATCGACCAGTTGGAGGAGAGACTTCGGCACCAGGCCCAGCAACTCGTGGAAGCAGAAGATCGGGCACGTCTGCTGGAGCAGCACCGTGATGCCCTGCTGGGCGACCTGGCGGGGCTGCAGAAGCGGCTTCAGCAGGCCACCATCCGCTGCCGAGTCCTTGATCCCAAGTCGGCCAAGGCACTGCAAGTTCCACTCCGCTGCTCAGCTGGAGGGGGTCAGCGCCGTGGGTTCGCATCCCTGTCTGCTTGATCCATGGTCGGGCCGTGATCGGGCCGCACTCCGTTGTTCGCAGGTACGGCTTGCGTAACGTGCCGTTGCCGAGCAGCCTGGTCGCCATGAGTGTTCCCCTGAGCTGCCACCTACTGATTGGCCCTCCCGCCAGCGGTAAGACCACTTTGGCCAACGAGCTCGCGCCCCTGCTCACGCCAGCCGGTGATCCACCCGCCGTGGTGCTCTCCACGGATCGCATCCGAGCTGATGTGTTTGGCGATGCGGCGGTGCAGGGACCCTGGCTTGAGATCCGCGAGCGGTTACTGGAGCAGCTGCGGCAGGAGGTGGCTGCCGGCCGGCCGGTGATTCTCGATGCCACCCATGCGCGCCGCCCCTGGCGGCTTGCCTACACCCAGGCCCTGGAGCTGCCGGCACCGGTGGAGTGGATCGGCTGGTGGCTGCATACCTCGGAATCGCAGTGCCTCGCCTGGAACAAAACCCGCCAGCGACAAGTACCGGAACCGGTGATCCGTGAGATGGCGGCAGCGATCAGTCACAAGACCTTTGGCCCCTCAAGGGCCGAGGGCTTTGCGGTGCTGGTGGGCATCGACCCCAGCAGGGATGAGGTGGATGCAAGCTTTCTGCAGGCCCAGCTGGATCAACTCGACACGCGCATCCGCAATGCGGCGAACAAGGAGCAGGGCAAGACCCTCCATGCCTATTCCCGGCTGCTGGATCTGGAGCGCTTGCTCTACCTGATGCGTCTGTTGAGCTCCTTTCCGGAGCTGGATGCGAAGGACGAGGCCACACGGGAGCAGCTAGAGGCGATCGTCAGCCCCCTGCCGGAAGGAAGCCTGGCCGAAAGGGCTGCCATTTATTTGCGCAGCTGGAACGAGATCCAGGGGGGCTTTGGTGAGTGTTATGCCAGCCCAGAAGCCATTGAAAGGGATCTCCACTGGCTTGAAGCCAACGGTTTCCTCTGCTCGAAGCAAGCCAGCCGCGCGGCGATCGAGCCGGGTCCCTTCCACTCCAGGCCAGTCGACCCTGTGCATGGCGGTTACCCCGCTCACGGTGACCTCCCCATTTTTCAGCGGGTTTTCACCTTGCTGCGGCACATCCTGCAGGAGCCCTTCGATGCTCATACCGAGGGCGAGCCCCCAGCGAAGAAATCCTCCGGGCCTAGTACCCAGAAGCTCCCATCCCATCTGATCAGGCAACTGGCGGAGATCCCCGGCAGCTACATGCCCGGCGAACAGGACACCTTGCAACAGGACGTCCGCCACCTGCTCACGCCCTACGGCTTCCGGAAGCAGAACGACAACGCCCGCCATGGCTACGCCATCGGGAATGCCGTGCTCTCCGGCCCCCAGCTCCTCGAGGTGTACGGCTGGCTGCGGGAGACCGGCGAGCGCCTGGCGGATCCCTCCCATCTGCAGTTGCTCGAGGACCTACGTCGACGCTTGAGCTGGGGCGGTCTACTGGTGGAAGGAGACCAGAAGCTGCCCCTACGCGCAGTCGTCAACCGCTCGATCGTTCATCCCCGAGCCGGCAGTCTGGCCGCCGACACCAGCGGCAGCCGCATCGACACGGCGATCGTGGAACACCGCCGCGTTCAACTGAGCCGCGACAAGCACGCCTCATCACACCCCAACAGCCCCGATGGGGTCCTCACCCTTTGGCCTCTGCAGGTGCTCTTTCACAACATCGCTTGGTATCTGGCCTACGAGGAATGGCATCCGGGTAAGGAGCACGGCCTGATCCGCACCGAACGGCTCGATCGCCTCCATTGGATTCGGGCCGACGGCGCCTTTCGCCGTGATGAGGAGATCCATCACCAGGCCCTGGATCGTCTTGGGCTGCTGCTGCAGGTTTGCGGCGGCATCTACTTCGGAGAGGATGTGGAGGCTCAGCTCGATCTGGCCAGCACCACACCCGCCCGTCAGAAGCGCCAGCTCACGAACACTCTCCGCTTTTCCTGTCAGGAGTGGAGCTTTGCCTTCATCCGCGAAGCCTCAAAGAAATTCCCAACCAAACAGGTCCGCTACTCAAAACCCCTTATCGGCCATGCCGGCTGGAAGGCCGACAAGTTGCACTGCCTGCAGCCCAACCCCCTCGGCGACACCCATCCGTTCCCTGTAGAAATTGACCTCCCGATCTGGACCATTGAGCAGGACCGGGATCTTCAGGCCTGGCTGTTCCGCTTGGGCCCCGGCATCCGGATTGAAAAGCCAGACAGCCTGCGCGCTCTGCATCGCACACTCGCCCAGGAGGTGGTGGCCATTTACGAGGAGTCGATGTAAGCCCCGGCTCCCCGCTGATGGCACAGAGGTCAGAGAGACGCACGGCTTTAGGCTCTCGGAGAAGTCCGGGACTTCCTCGGGATCGATACCAGGCTCACATGATGGCTATGAAGGCTCATCAATAAAGACTGGAGTCAACTTTCTTGCTCAACATCTCAATTTCTTTTCGGGAATCAATGCTATTAACCGTCAAGAGTTAAGAATTTATAGCGATCTCAGTTGTGAGTAGGCATCGATTCTCATTGCCCAATTAAGAGTTCACTGAAAAGCCCAACAACTTCTACGAAAATGGTTCAACCGCCCAGTCGTTGATGCGAGGTCAACAGGAGCGCAGCGGCTGCCTGTTCTCGTATGTGTCGATCGAGGAGCGGATCCCGGTTAAGCATCCGCTGCTGCGGATTCGGAAATTGGGGGATCAGGACTTTGATCGATCGAAACGAAGTGATGGCGGCCAGCAACATGGGGATCACGGACACCAACAACGCCTATTCTGCGAACCTGCCAGCCAGCTTGCCAAGTTCCACCTGGCCCTCGATGCTCTGGTGCTCAATCAAGGCCTGTGGCTGGAAGGCCAGCGAAGACATCCTCATCAACCTGTTCGATCTCAACCTAGAGCTTGCGTAGCGGGAAGCAGTAGGGGAGAGAGTGGTGGGGGAGTGGGCGCCAGCCTGAATCCTCTGGAGCCCAAGATTCTGATGCCCTTACCCCGCTTTTTCTGAAGGGTTAGCCCCAACATGATGTTCACTTCTGAGGATATGCTGGCCCAATTGATCTACGATCCATCCATGGCTGGAACTACACTTCCCTTCTCCTCGCTGCCTCCCATCGAATGATTTCAGTAGTTACAACTGCTTCATCTATTAGGCGATAATCATCATCGCGTTCATCCTCATCACCAAAGATCAGGTGAAGGAATGGCCGCGGCAGCCAGCCTTGGCCCCACCGATAGATCTCCTCGATGCCGGTTGCGGGATCTAACCGAAAGATCACGACTGGTAAGCCGTTATCTCCGATCTTGGCGTAGTGGTCGAATGGCATTGATTCACCTGTCTTAACGTTTGGGTCTTTCAGGACTCATTGTTGGCTGGATCTGCCCTCCCGTTTGAAGGCCCTCCTGTACACCCGCCCCCTTCCTCATTGTCATCACTCTGTTTGGCCCGGAAGTGCTGCCTCGCTGAGCACAGTCACCCAGTGGAGACAGGGAGACCAGGCTGCATTCCGCTGTGGTCCCCACTCCGCGGACGCTCCACGAACTGGCGTCCCGGTCTCAACAGTTTCTTGTTCTTCACCCTCTACGTTCGTTGAGGTCGAATCGGGCCGAAAGGCGGATCGCCCTCAGCTGGCCGCTGCTCTGGCCGAAGCCCCCAAGCGTTGTGCCGTGGTGACGGTGGCCAGGCTCGATCGGATCGCCCGTGATGCTGAGGTGGTGCTGCGTACCCACCGGGAGCCTGAGAGCAACGGCATGGGGGGCTTCCTGTTCTGCGATCTGTCCGACGTGGATGCAACCACCAGCGCCTGGCGGCTGATCCTGGGGGTGATGGCATCGCTGGCTGAGTTAGTGGGGCGCCGGATCTCTGAGCGCGCCCGTGAGGCCCTGGCCGCGGCAAAAGCCCGAGGGGTGAAATTGGGCTGATTCCGCCCCGGCACCATCGGAGAGAACTTTGCAGCCAAGGATCGCTCGACCTCCAAAGCTGAGCTGCTCCGAGCTGTCTTGGCACCAATGGCCGCGGTTGGCTTGAGTATGCGAGCGATGGCGGCTGCCCTGGCTGGAGCTGGCACCACCACCCGCAGCGGCGCATCCCTGGGGCCTTCGCAGGTAGCCCGCCTCTTGCAGCGGCTGGAGCTGGGCTGAGCTTCTTCCAGCCCTCGCTCAGCCCGATGAGTTCGAGGTGCAGGCACCGATCAGCGGAATCTGAGCCCCCCTGTGGTGAGCACCAATCCGCATGCTAGAGGCATCTATTACAGGCAAAAGACCCCCGGAAAAGCCGCTCAGGGGACGCAATTTGCTCAATTTACCTTTCTTTGAGCTGGTTGCCGCCGCGCCGCCCCCCTCGATGCGCTGGCCCTTGGACACCATTGAAACCCATTGCGCTGCAATGCCTTCCTCTTTTCAGCAAGGCCACGACTGCTTGTTGAGCAGGCTTTCAGCAGGCCACGGCAGCCTGTTAGCGCTGCATTGAAAACCCATTGCCGTAACTGGTTCCGCGCCAGCTTGCCGGCCCGCCGTGGGCGCCTTGCAAATGGTGGGTGGTGCCGATTTAATTTCTGCCATGGCGAAGCGCCCCCGATCGGAAGAGTGCGAACGGCTGACACTTGCGGCAGTGCGTCCTTTGGTGGTCCCCGGCACCGAGGCCCTGGTGCTGGTAGATGGCACCCGCCTGGCGCTGCGCTGGGGGACCGTGCGCGGTTGCTACGGAGGGGAGAAGCCTGGCCGTGCACTGCTGCTTATCTGCCCGAGCTGCGGTAGTTCTGTACGTGTCCTGCATCGTCCGCCAGTCCGTCCCTGGGGCTGCTGGACCTGTACTCCTGTTTCACCTCGATCCCATCGCCGTTCTGGCTCCCGAGCTGGCTGCCCGAAGCCACCCAGCTGGCGGCTGCAGCAGCTCGCCAGGCAGCAGCTACGTTGCGCCAGGCTGCTGGGCCTGGCGAGCTGGCCACCGCCATTACTGTTCTGGAGATGGCCATACTTGCTGACCTTGCCGCGCCGACCTGGAGCTCCCCGAATCAGTGCCGCCCGAGCCAAGGCCATTGCCCTTCGGTTGTATGTGCTGGAAAACATGGAATGGGGTGTGAAACTTGACATGCTTTATCGTGGTAAGACACTGTTCACGTCCAGCTACGTCGAGCGGCACGATTACTACGCGAAGGCGCTGTTGTCATTTACAGCCAAAGCTGTTCGTCGCGGCACTTGAGATCGCCGCAGCCGGGATGTTGGAGGTTCGTGCTTTGTTTGCCACAAGTCTTGTAGCGGCCCTCTCAAGCCCCCTCGATCAGGCTTGCATGTTCGACAGACACTCAAATCGATCTATCCCTGCTTCGGTATCGGTATAGTGGTTGGTAGGGTTTCATTTTGGATATCTGCGCAAATTTCGAGCTGCGCAGCTCAGAGGAAGTAGGCTCAGTACTTGGTCCGCATGTGATCGCCATCAACTAGATTTCCTTTGAACCTGTTCAGTCTTGAGCTGAAGTTAGCATAATCCAGCGATTGCTGATTGCTCAAAGGTGATGAGATTTGGTGGAGTCGGAGCTGCTGGTGCTGGTGCTAGTTGAAGAGTGGGTCCACCCGGTTGGGTCCGGGGCAACTCAGGCAGGGCCTCTAAGCGGCATTACATCCCTCCTTACTGAGCCCCTCGATCGCGTCCTCGGTGATACGGCCCCCCGCCCGGTCCTGCCGCAGCTGCGGCCGACCGATCGCATCGCCCCGGCCGGCGCATTCCTCGCTGAGGTGGCCCCCATCCCAACCCCGTCAGATGCCCGGCTAGTCGCCCTGGCGGCACCGATGGGATCAGGCAAGACCGATGCCCCGGCCGCGGCCGTTCCCCCTCTGCTGGCGGCCGGTATCCGCGTGGTGATGATCACCTACCGCCTCGCGCTCTGCATTGACTCGTTGGTGAGCGGTTCGGCCGTGCGCTTCAGGCCAGCTGACTGGGGTGGCGCTGTGTTGGTGATCGATGAGGCCGCCCAGGTGCTGAGCCATGCCCTCTTCGCCACCGGCACCGCGATCAGCAAGCGGCGCCCCGAAGCCCATGTGGCAGAGGCCACCAGCGAGGGATTGTTTCTGACTGGCCCGTAGGAACTCATCCAGTCCGATCACCACAGGACGAACATGCCGAACATCTGGGCTGTAGCCCGTACCATTTTGTAGATCCCATCTCCCGTTTGGGATTTCTGCTCACCTCTTGGTTCATGGAGTTCCTGGTCTCCATCGAGTAGGCAACCATGGCATCGTCGCCCGAGCCGCCCGTTGATGGCGTGCGTCCTGTGGAGCTGGACGCCATCGCTCTCTCGACAACTGATGGTCTCCTGCTGGCCTGCTAAGGCCTGGCCTTCTGGCTGCTGGTCCGTCCGCGCACTCCGCGGACAAGCCATGTCAGGTGATCAGGCCTCCCGAGCCGCCGTGCCCGATGGCCAGCTGGTGGCTGAGGTGCTCGAAGCCCTGCAGGTCAGCAAGAGCACCGCCTACAAGTACGCCGGAGAGCTGGGCATCAAGAGCCCACGACGCAGCGCGGCAAGGCCTTGCTGACGGGTTCAGAGGTGGAGCTGCTGACTGCATACGGCCGCCACCGTGGCGCCCGCCCTGTTGGTGATCACGTCATCCGCGCCGGTATCGAGGCCCGAAAGCTGGGCCACAACCTCTGGCAGCTGCGCCGGGTAAAGGCCAATGCCTGACTCGCCCGCGTCGCATGGAGCTTCAGCAGCCCACCAGTTCAGACTGGTTCTCAACTGGATGCAGTTCTGCGTAGGGAATCACCTTCTCTTCGATTACCCGCAGTTCATGATCTTTCCTGCGCTGATCGTAGGAAACCTGCATCCGACGCCAGTAGCCGCGACTTAGCCCGAAGTATTTAGACAGGGCCGCGTCTGTTTCGTCAGTGATTGCCCGCTTGCCTTTAATGATTTCACCGACTTGGGTTTGACTTAGTGCAGTGGCTTTGCAGAGCTGATAGGCGGTGATTCCCATGGGATCAAGAAACTCCTCTTTGAGGATTTCCCCTGGGGTGACCGGCTCCCTTAGTTTCGGGGCTTTCATGGTGGTGTTGGATGACGGGAGGATGCGTGCGGCCCAGTTCAGAGCTTGTAATCTACGATTTGGACATCCATTGGACCTGCTTGAGTCCAGCGAAAACAAAGTCTCCACTGGTCGTTGACTCGAATGCAGTGATAGCCCCGCCACTTTTTCTCTTTGTTGAGCTCCTCTAAGTGGTTGCTCGGAGGAAACTTGAGATCGTGGAGATCAGCGGCAGAGTCAAGCTGTGACAACTTTTTTTCAGCTTGCCTAGCGATAGCTGCAAACTTAGGAGGGTTTTCCCCTTCCCAAATTGCTTTTGTTCGCTTGCAAGCGAACGACTGGATTGACACGGCCTGCATCGGTACCGACATACGGTAGTACCGCAACGCGAGACTGTCCAGTCTTTGGTAATCGGCTTCTCCTGCTACCTGGCTGGGCACTGCTTAAGGGAGTCCGCGGTCGCCCTTGCGTTCCAGCCTCAACCTCCCTTGCTGGCGCCGATGGTTGCCAGCAGGTACAGCCTCCGCAAGATGAGCGAAGCCCTGGCCGCGGCCGGCAAGGTGACCGCGAAGGGCAATCCCCTGAGCGCCTCAACGGTCCGCCTGCAGCTGCAGCGGTTGGGGCTGGGC
>NZ_JAHLYV010000011.1:0-155633 GCF_025128115.1 Synechococcus sp. CS-1326
GGGTAAACGGGCGCCTGGGGGTACCAGGCCTTGCGCCAGAGGCCCATCGCCCGGATCTCGCCCGCCTGATCGCGCCAGATCGTCTTGCCGAGGGCTCCCACACCGGGGGATCCGATCCCGAAAACGTATTCGCTCATCCGCAGCGCCCCGGTGTGGTGCTGCACCATGCCGTCGATGAAACGCAGGTCGTAGGTGGCGCCGGCCGGACCGACGTCATGGGCGTGGCCGGCGTGGGCCGGGGCGGCCATCCCCGGCATGTCGTGGTGGTGGCCTTCGTGATTCATGCCACCGGGTTGCTGGGCCAGGGCGGGGGCCACCAGGGCAAGGCTGCTGAACAGCCCGATCAAGGTGGTGGAGAAACGGGGCGGGCGCATGGTGGCTGGATGGGATCTGCTCACCGTATGGTCTCCACTCGGCAGGAGAGTCAAGGCCTGTGGGCGCAGCCGCTCCGTGCCGGCAGGTGCTGGGTCTGGGGCGCACGCTCGGTCCCCTGCGCCACCATGCCGGGTGAGGCCAGCAGCAGGCAGCCGTTCTAGGCGGCGCGATGGTTAGGCACGTCTCACCTTGATCGGAGTGACCACGCTCGATGCCCGCCCACAGCTCGGGCGGACCAGGCCATGAGCAGAGCCTCCCTGAAAGCTCTGCCTTGCCGGAAGCAACGCCAATCACTCATGGACGATCGCTGTGCCCATGCCGGTGATGCCCATCGCTGACGTGCGGGTGCTCGTGCTCGATCGGGGCATGCTCATGCTCATGGGCATGCCAGTAGGCCTGCAGGAGATGGCCTGTGCCCTGGTCAGCCGCAGGATGCCCGTGGCTGTGGTGGGGGTCACCTCCGGATGGGTCGTGGCGGTGACGGTGGGCATGGCGGAGCGTCTGGTGCCGATGCCAGTGGGAATGATCTTCCTTGAGCAGCAGGGCCACGCCGAGCACCATGGCGGCGGCGGCCATCGCCATGGCGCCGGTGAACGGCTCGCGCAGCACCAGCAGGGAGAAGAGAAGACCCACGAAGGGGGCCGTGGAAAACACGAGGGCTTCGCGGGCCGCACCCAGGTGACGCAGCGCCAGCAGATCCAGCCAGATCGAGAGCCCGTACCCGAGCGCGCCGATGACCAACAACCCGACAAGAGCCGGCCAGGCCGGCAGGGACCCGCCGGCAACGAGGGCCAGGAGGAGCATGGGGCCGGAAGCCCCGATGGCCTTGAGCAAGGCGATCTGCAGGGGGTCGCGCAGGCTCAGGCGCTGGCTCAGGTTGTTGTCGATCCCCCAGGCCAGGCAGGCTCCGGCGATCAGCAGGGAGCCCTGCAGGGTGGCTCCGTGCAGGGAGCTCTCGGTGAGCAGCACGGCACCGGAGAGGATCAGCCCGGCCGCGATCAACCCCCTACGGCTGAGGTGTTCGCGGCCGACCAGCACCGCGATCAGCAGCGTGAACGCCGCTTCTAGGTTCAGCAGCAGCGAGGCGGAGCCCGCCGAAAGCAGGGTCAGCCCCTGCACCAGGCAGATCGGACCGACCATCCCGCCCAGCACGGTGAGCCCCAGCAGCGGTGGAAGATCTCGGCGCTGAACGGGGGACTCCTGCTGTTGCTGGCGAACCACCCCCCGCACCATCAGCAGCCCGAAGGCCGCACCGCCGTAGAGCAGCCCCGCGATCATCAGCGGCGAACCTTCACGGCTGAAGACGCTGATCAGCGGAGCGCTGAGACCGAAGAACAGGGCGGCCAGCAGACCGGCGATCAATCCACGCCGTTGTGGGTTCTCCCTGGCCTTCATTGAATGGTCGTGGACCATGGCCTCAAGCCTCTCGCACCACATTCGATCCACTTGCACCGTTCTCATCCACGTGTGCTTTCAGCTGCGAAGGCGCGGGAGCTGGATTGGGGCTACCTGCAGATCGGGCGCAATTTGCGCGGGCTGGAGGCGGAACGGGAGCGCCTCTGGTGGGCGACTCAGACGATTGTTGTGCTTGCCCTGCTGGTGGCGGGACTGGCCAGTTGGTGGTTTTCTGGTCTGGCGATGCGGCCCACGAACTGCGCGCACCTCTGGCCAATCTGCTGGCGGTGGTGGACGCTCACAGGACGCAGCCGCCGGATGACGCCGTCGCCAGGGAGTTGATGCTGACAGCGGTCTACGGGCAGGGACAACGGCTGAGCCGCTTGATCAGTGACCTGCTGTTGTTGGCCCGGCTTGATGGTCCCGAGGTGGCAGCGGCAGTGCAGCCGTGCTCCTTGTCACTGATCGCGCGCGATCTGCTGGAGGAAAGCAGCGAAGCGGCGGCGGCGGCAGGGCTTTCGCTGAGGCTGGTGGTTGGTGATGAAGATCTCCACGTTTTGGGGGTGGAATCAGATCTTTATCGGTTCGTGTCCAACCTGCTCCAGAACGCGATTCAATACACGCCCCCAGGCGGTGAAGTGGTGCTGAGCCTGAGGCGTGAGGGAAACCGTGGGTGGTTTCAGGTGCAGGACAGTGGGATCGGCATCACACCGAATGATCAGCACCGCATCTTTGATCGCTTCTTCCACAGTGATCCAGGGCGCTCACGTCGTCATGGCGGCACCGGCTTGGGGCTCTCGATCGTGACTGCGATCGTTCACCGCCATCGCGGCAAGATCTCCGTCGCTTCCAGGCCGGGATGCGGAAGTGTCTTCACCGTGGTTTTTCCGATCGCTGGTTAACGCAATCGCGCCGACCGCCGTGGTGCTGATAGCAACGAACACAGTTCAGCTGGGTTTTCAGCTTCCACCACCACCAGATCGCCCTGGCCTGGGCGGGATCGGTGGGAAGCGGGTGTGAGCAGGGCGGAAGTGGCTTGTGGCCTCGCATCAAATCCGGGGCAATAAACTCACGCGCAGAGATTGCCGGGTTTTTCAATGAACTCCTGGGTGCAGTTCACCCCGAGTTCTTGTCACATTCTGCTGTCTTTGCCGGTGATGAAGCCGCTGAGCAGGCAGCAGATTCCGATCGCCAGGAAAAGCCAGGCAGAGAAGCCCACCAGCACCTGACCGATTGCCACACCGGCCACGATCACCAGCCAGGGGCAGCAGCGTGGCCATGGGCTGAATGGCAACAACGCAGGCCGATCCGTTGCCGAGCTGCTCGTCATCGATGGAACGGTGGGCTCCGCAGGAATCATTGGCCTGGCTGTGCGGGGCCTGGCTCGCATCCAGTCACAAGGCAGCATCAATCTTCTCTCCAACCTAATGGGCAGCAAGGTCAGACAACACAGCCGTTGCATGGATCAACAACGAGTTGCTCCGGTTCCAAGGGGTCTGTCGCCCTTCCCCCCAGACTGAATCCACAGGCTTCCGGGGTGATGAACCAGGCTTCGATCAATCCGGCCCTGCGGCTGATCACCCTCTGGATCGCCTGGCTGCTGGCGATGCTGTTCCACGTGGACCTGGGCCTGATGCCCCTCTTCCACGGCCAGTCGCCGGAGATCCACAGCCATCTGCCGGTGGGGGCACTGCCCTGGCTGTTCGGGGCGATGCTCGGCTACTTCCTGCTGCCGCTGATCGCGATCGTGCTGATCGCCTACGCCGCCACCGCGGCCGCTCCGGCGCTGCGCTGGCGACCCTGGCGAAGGATCCACTTCTGGTTCAGCGTCGTCTACTCGATCACCAATGGTCCCCACCTCCTCGCCGACCTGCTGGTGCCCGACGCCCGCTTCGATCAGATCGTGTTGATGCTGGCCCTCACCGTTTTCGGGCTGCTGATCAACAGGGAGGCCTGGCGCTGGTGGCGCCAGGCCTGCTGACCATCTCTCAGCCGGGCTGGCGCCAGAGGCCGAGCCATTCGTCGTGGCGCGAATCCACCGAACCGGTGGCCGGCTGCCAGATCTCCGCCACCAGGCCCCCTTGGCGCAACTGGGCCTCGACCAGCTCGGGATCGCTGCCCCAGGGCGGGCCGCCGGGACGGCTGTGGCACCAGAACAGAGCCAGCAGCCAGCCACCCGGTGCCAGCAGCCGGCACACCGTGGCGATGTAGTCGTGCCGTTGGCCGGGATCGATGGCGCAGAAACAGGTGTGCTCCACGATCCCCTTGATACTCCCGGCCATGAGACCCGCTGCTTCGAGGGCCTTCCGGTCGAACAGGTCGGCCTGGAGCCACTGCAGGCTGGTTCTGGCCTCGCCATGGAGCCTGCGGGCCTCGCTCAGGGCCACCTCGCTGAGATCCAGGCCGATGGCTTGGAAGCCGAGTGTCTCCAGCAGGGCGGCCTCATGGCCGCGGCCGCAGCCAGGCACGAGCACCCGGCCAGGCGCCTGGGGCGCCTGGGGGTGGCTGCGCAGGAATCGGCTCAGCGGCGGGGCGGGCTGGCCCAGCTCCCAACCGTCGCCGCCTTCCCGGTAGCGCCGGTTCCAGAAGCTCTCAGCAGCGGCAGGCACGGAGGGGCAGAGCGGCTCAGGATGCATCAGGGTGCCAGGTTCGTTGGCAGCGCATGGAGCGCCTGCACCAGCTCGGGTTGCAGTGCCACCAGGGCTGAGGCCGCCTGGTTGGCGATCGGCAGCTCCAGTTGCAGTGGCAGCACGTCGCTGGGCCTGGGGTCGAGGGCGCCGATGTCGAACTGGGCCGAGGAGAGGGGGATCACTGCCTCCCCCTGCTGCACCAGTTCCTCACTGCGGTTCGGCAGCAGCCAGCTACTGCCGAGGCCATCGCTCAGTTGGAGTGGCTTCTGGTGATCCACCTCCTGCCCGGGTGAGCGGGCCGTCAGGCGCAGGCGCCAGCCGGCTGGATAAGCGGGATCAGGCTGCTCGAACAGGTTCAGGCCCCAGAGATGGCCGGAAGAATCCGTGAGCGTCCAACGCTGGGGATCGGCTCCTGCCTGGGCCTGGAGCGGCAGCAGCAGGGCCAGAACCAGCAGAACAGCTGCGAACAGTGGTTTCAGGAGAGGTCGATGCAATCGCCAAGCCTCGGCAAATGAGCGCGCATGAGCCCCTGGAGATGAAGCAATCATAACGTTTTCTGCCGCATAAACGCTTACGCCGCTAATGATGAATCAGGAAAAGTCGATATCCGCCAGCCTGCTCTCCTCTGATCGGTTGCCGATGCAGCCCTTCCCAGCACCGGTATCCCTTCCCCCACCTCAGTCACCATGCCCTTCGCCCTGAACTTCGTCCACCCGCTGCTGATGTGGGTGCTGCTTGGCCTGATGCTCTACTCCGGTTACCTCGGCTTCAAGGCCAGCTTGATCCGCAAGGTGAGCGCCGAGGAACGCAAAGCCATGCTTCCCCGGCAGTTCGGCCAGCGCCACGCCCAGCTCGGTGCGCTGATCCTCGGCCTCACCCTGCTGGGCGCCGCTGGAGGGATGGCTGTCACCTTCCTCAAGAACGGCAAGTTGTTCATCGGCCCCCATCTGTTCGTCGGTCTGGCCGTTGCCGTGCTGGTGATCGCCACAGCCTCGCTGGGGCCTTCCCTGCAGAAGGGCAAGGACTGGGCCAGGAGCCTGCACGTGGCCATCAACGGAGGCGTGCTGCTGCTGTTCGGCTGGCAGGCCATCAGCGGCATCGCCATCGTTCAGAAGTTGTTGAGTTCAGCGGCATCACCCACACCCCTTGGCACCTGATCCGATGAACTCCACCATTCCTCTCCAACGGCTGGTACAGCTGGCTTGCTCCACCCTGCTGCTGGTGCTGGTCGGCGTTGGACTGTTGACGGCCCGCGTTGGTTCTGCCACGGCAGCAGAGGCCTCGCCGCCGATGGTTTCCCTGCCAGGGGGTTCGGCAGCCCTCTCCAAGGCCGTTGTGGCGATGGAGCAGCTCGATCAGCTGCGCATCTCCCTGGCCTCCACCCTCGAAGGCCGCAGCGAGGAGCCCACCATCGAAACGATGAAGGAGGTCTGCAAACCCGTGGGCCTGCGGGCCATCGCGATCGGCAAGGAGAACGGCTGGCAGGTGCGCCAGGTGGCCACCAAGTTCCGCAACCCCGACCACGCCCCCACCAACCTGCAGGAGCGCCAGGTGATCGATCTGTTCAGCCGACACCCTGAGATCAACGGGCTCTGGGAGCCGGCCGTAGCTGAAGAGGGCGTTGGGCTGAACTATTACCGCCGCATCAATGTGGAGGCGAGCTGCCTGGCCTGCCATGGCACCAAGGCGAATCGTCCAGCCTTTGTGAAAGCCAACTACCCCGACGACAAGGCCTTTGACTTCAAGTTGGGTGACCTGCGTGGCATGTATGCCGTTTACATGCCGGAGTTGAGCGCTGCGCTGGCTGTCAATCCCTGAGTGCAGACAGATAGGCATGGCTCAATCTGATTGAAGTTGGCGAATTCCAGCTGTGGTGGCGTGTCGTCTTCGTCGGTCATCATGTCGACGAAACGCTGGTCGAAGCGAATCTGGGCGAGCGGCAGCAGGCGGCGCATCCGCTGGCCCTCGGCGGAGCGCTCATCGATGGCCAGATAGGCCCGCAACTGGGACTCGATGATGGCGTTGCGGCGCTCATTGGCCAACCGAAACATCAACGTGGGCAAGCCGTTGTAGGTGTGGACCGTGGCCTCCTGAGAGAACAGGATCCGTGCTGTGGATCTGGAAAAACGGCTGAAGACCAGACCGGTGACCAATGCGATCACGAACAACCCCAGCAAGGAATCGACGGTGACGAGCAGATTGCTGTAGAGGCTTGCCGGAAACAGCGCCCCGTAGCCGATCGAGCCCAGGGTATGGACGCTGAAGAAGAAGGCCTCCGCAAAGCTGGTGGTGGGTCCTGCTACCCCGGCGATTCCCTGGGGATCCAGAAAATAGAGGCCGGCGAACAGCAGGTTGAGGAGCAGGTGGCCGGAGGCGACCAGGCCGAAGAACACGGGCCAGGGAACGGCCAGCAACAAGCGGTTGGGGTAGCGCCAGTGCCGGATCCAGTTGGCCGGATTCACGGCGGAAACAATGCCGCGGTGCTTCTCAAGCCGCTCCCGCGGTCGCTGGCCCATGGCAGGCATCCCTGGCGACGCCGTCAACAATCTTAACCCCTTTATGCATGTATCCGCATTAAGCTTGTGGTGAACCCAGTTCCCCGCCCATGGCTCCGCTCAAAGGCGGCGGCCACCGCCACCACCAGGTTCTGATCGTGGGCGGTGGCTCCGGTGGGATCACCGTCGCCAGCCAATTGCTGCGGGCCCGGCCCGGCCTGGGTGTGGCGATCCTGGAGCCATCCAGCGTTCACGAGTACCAGTCGGGCTGGATCCTGGCCGGCGCCGGCCTGCTCCCCTACGAACAGACCCAGCGCTCGGAGGCCGCCGTCATTCCGACAGGCGTCATCTGGATCCACGACAGCGCGACCACGTTTGAGCCCCAGAGCAACCGGGTGATCACCGCAGCCGGTGAAGTGCTCAGCTACGACGTGCTTGTGGTGGCCATGGGGCTCCAGCTCAACTGGAGCCATATCAAGGGCTTACCAGAGGCTCTCGGCCATCACGGCATCATCAGCACCTATTCCCGCGCCCACCTCGCCGCCACCTGGGAGACGATCCGCGGCTTCCAGGGGGGAGAACCGCCCTGTTCACCCATCCCGCCACGCCGATCAAGTGCGGCGGCGCCCCCCAGAAGGTGATGTACCTGGCCGACGACATCTTTCAGGCCACCAGCGGCGTGGGGGTGAACACCCACGTGATCTTCTGCACTGCCCTGGCGCAGCTCTATCCGGTCAAGGCTTACAGCGCCACCGTTGAGCGCGTCGTGGCGCGGCGGGGAATTGAAACCCGCCTGCTGCGCAACCTGATCGAGGTGCGCGCTGAGGAGCAGGTGGCCGTGTTCGACGTGCGGGAGGAAGGCCGTGAACCCATCCGGGAAGAGATCGGCTTCAACCTGCTGCATGTGGTGCCACCGATGGCGGCGCCGGATGTGGTGGCCCACAGCCCCCTGGCGATCGAAGGACCGGGCGGCTGGGTGGAGGTGAACAAGGACACCTGTCAGCACAAACGCCACGCCGATGTGTTTGCCCTCGGCGATGTCAGTTCCCTGCCCACGGCGAAGAGCCTGGCCGCCGTCCGCGGTCAGGCGCCGGTGTTGGTGGCCAACCTGCTGGCGCAGCTCGATGGACGCCCGCTGCTGGCCCACTACGACGGCTACACCGCTTGCCCGCTGATCACCAGCTTTCACGATGTGGTGATGGCGGAGTTCGACTACACGCTCCAGCCGGTCAGCTCCTTCCTGGTGGATCCCACCAAGGAGCGCTGGAGCATGTTCCTGGTGGAAACCCGTGTATTCCCGTGGGTGTATTGGCACCGGGTGCTCAAGGGCCGCCCGCACGAAAGCCGCTTCCTTAAGCCGTTCGCACCGCTGGTGCGCGCTCTGGGCCTGGCGCATAGGCAAAGCTGACCAAGCCCGCAAGCGAGCGGTTCAGACCGCCTGCAGTTGCCGCAACTGCTGCTCCAGCCGCTGCTTGAGGCGACGTTGCACCAGGTTGCAGAGGTCATCCACCAACGGGTCGGCGACCGCATAGATCAACCGCACCCCGTCGCGCTCGCAGCTGACCAGGCCCGCCCGCTGCAACTGGCCCAGTTGGCGGCTGATGTGGGACTGGCTGAACCCGGTTGCCTCGATCAGGGAGGCCACATCCATGGCGCCTCCATGCTTGAGCTGGCAGAGCAACTGCAAGCGGGCCGGCTCGCTCAGCAGCCGGAAGAAGGCGCTGAGTTCATCGAGAAGCTGGGGGCTGGGCAGGGTCTGGGGCTGGGTGCGGCGCATGGGAAGGGCTTATGCCGATGCGCGCATTATGCAGGACAAAGCCAGGGGCTGCAGGCTGGACCGTTGCTGCCGGCTCAGACCATCGCCAGGCCCGCCGCGTCGAAGACGCCCTCGAACAGCACCGAGCTGAGATAGCGCTCACCGGAATCCGGCAGAACCACCACGATCGTCTTGCCGGCGTAGGCCTCTTCCGCGGCCAGTCGCAGGGCCGCCACCGTGGCGGCCCCACAGGAGATGCCAGCCAGGATGCCCTCCTCCCGCATCAATCGCCGGGCCATCTGCACCGCTTCCTCGTTGGAAACAGCCTCCACCCGATCGACCATGGCCAGATCGAGATTCTCCGGCACGAAGCCGGCGCCGATGCCCTGGATCTTGTGGGGGCCGGGCTGAACGGGCAGACCCTGCATCGTCTGGCTGATCACCGGGCTGGTCTTGGGCTCCACCGCAACAGACACCAGCGGTTTGCCCAGGGTTGTCTTGATGTAGCGGCTGACGCCGGTGATCGTGCCGCCGGTTCCCACGCCTGCCACCAGCACGTCCACCTTGCCGTCGGTGTCGTTCCAGATCTCCGGTCCGGTGGTGTCGTGGTGGATCTGGGGGTTGGCCGGGTTGGCGAACTGCTGCAACAGCACGTAGCGCTCCGGGTCGGAGGCGGCGATCTCCTTGGCCCTGCCCACGGCGCCGGTCATGCCGAGGCGACCGTCGGTGAGCTCCAGATGGGCGCCATAGGCCGTGAGCAGCTTGCGCCGCTCCAGGCTCATCGTTTCCGGCATCGTCAGCGTGAGACGAATCCCCCGCGAGGCCGCCACGAAGGCCAGGGCAATGCCCGTGTTGCCGCTGGTGGGCTCGATCAATTCCTTGCCCGCCCCGAGCAACCCGTCTTTCTCGGCCTGCCAGATCATCGCTGCGCCGATCCGGCACTTCACCGAATAGGCGGGGTTGCGCCCCTCGATCTTGGCCAGCACGGTGGCCTTGCTGTCACCGACCACCCTGTTCAGCTTGACCAGAGGAGTGCGGCCGATGCTGAGGCTGCTGTCGGCAAAGATCGTGGTCATCGTGACAAGGGATCGGATGGAAGCTGCGTCCCTCTGGTGACGCCCCCACACCTTCGCATCTGAGGGGCAATCTCCAGCACAATGGGCCTGCGTGGGTTGACCAGTGGCCTGAACACTGGCCCGGACACTGGCCCCGACACTGGCCCCGACACTGGCTTGACAAGCCTGTCAAGCAAGCCCAATACCCTCCGCCCTGACCCTGGCCCCTTAGTTTCTGCTCCATCGGCGATTGAGGACTGAACGGCGCAATGGGTTTCTCTGCGCTCCGTTCCGGTGGACCGGTCATGGTTCCCCTGCTGCTTCTCTCGATCGTGGTTCTCTCGATCGGCGTTGAGCGGTTCCGCTTCTGGAGGCGCTGGGGGCTCGGGACCCACCGCCAGGAACGGCAACTGCTCGATGTTCTGCAGAGCACTGAGGTTGGGGTGCCGCGCCGCAGCCGCGAAGCCCTTGAGCTCGGCCAGCTCGATGCCGCCATGGGCCAGGGGGAAGTCGTGCTGGAAGCGGCCACCTTGATCGGTCCGCTGCTGGGCCTGATCGGCACGGTGAGCGGCCTGATGCGGATCCTTGCCGAACTCGGCCCCCAGCTCACCCTGCCGAGCGGCGGCAGCGTCGTCGGATACGGCCAGGTGCTGGTGAGCACCCTGATGGGCCTGGTCGTCGCCCTGATCGCCGCCACGCTGCTCCGGATCAACCAGGGGCTGCGCCAGTCCCAGCGCCGCCGCCTCGAACTGGCCTGCCTGCGGGGGGAACCGGACGCCCCATGACCTTTCGCATCCTGGCGATCACCAGCCTCTCCCTGGTGGTTCTCACCGCCGTGGCGGTTCTGCCCGCGGCGCTCAGCCTGCCGGAGCCCCGGCTGCGTTCCTCAGCCCCCGGAGGCCTCAAACCCGCCTGGTATGTGGTGCGATCGGGAACGGGCCGCTGGTTTCTCAACGGTGCTCCGATCAGCGCCGGCAGCCTGGCGGTTCAGCTCAACGCCGATTCCAGCCCTGGCGGCGTGCGGTTCCTGCCCTCCAACGCCCTCAGCAGCGCCCAGGTCAGCGCTTCGCTGGCCTGGCTGCGCGGCCGCAGCCGTGCGCCGGTGCAGCTGGAGCTCGTTTCGGGCATCCGTCGATGACACCGCCGCTTGCTTCGCAACGGACCGGGACCGATCCGCTTTCCGCCCCCGAGCAGGGCCTCTGGCTGGCCCTGCTCGGCGCCGCTCTCGGTCTGTTCAGCCTGGCCCTTCTGCTCCTGCCCCAGCAGCTCGCCCAGGCTCCAGCCCATCGGGGCCTGGTGGTGCTGCACCTGGCGGCGGATGGCAGCCTGCGCCTCTGGAACCGTCCGCTCAGCCCCCAGCAATTGCCGGGCCTGCTGCAGCAGGCCGGTCGCCTCAACAGCCAGGTCCGGGTGCGGCTGATCCCCTCCCCCGCCACCCCCTGGGCAATGGTGCAGCGATTCATCCCCCTGCTTGAAGTCAGTGCGCTTCCTTTCGAGATTCAACTTCCCGTCCCGGATCCGGCCTCCTGAGCTCTGGCCGGCGGCCGTGCCCTGGATCCAGGCGGCCCGCCTCTCGCCCTGGCTGCTGCCTGTGGCGATCGCCGTCGCTGCCCATGGCCTCTGGCTGGCTGGAAGCAGCGTGGTGGAGCGTCCACGCCGTCCCACGCCAGTCCCGCGCGCCGCTGACAACAGCCCCGAGCTGGTGCGCTACAGCAGCCAGGCCAGCCAGGCCGGCTCCCTGGCGACAGGCCTCGGCACGCTCACCCTGCCGTTCGAGAGCAGCCTGCCGCTTCCACCGCCCGAACTGCTCGGCAGCGCACCCCCCCCGCCGCCAGCAGCTGCTGGGGACCAGGGCCGTGCTCAGCAGCAGCCGACGCTGCGCTCCCGGCCGGTCGCCCTGGCGCCGCGCCAGGCAGGCACGGGGCTCGCCTGGGGGGTGGATCAGAGCCTGCCGCGCGGACTGCCGGGGGATGCCGCCACGGCCCTGGGACTGGCGGGCCAGCTGGATGCTGGCGCTGAGCCCTCCGGAGAGAGCGGCCCCGGAGAAAAGGACGATGCTTCCAGGCTGGCCCGCAAAGCCCTGGCGGCCAGGCACCTCAGGCTCACTACCGCCAGCGATCGTCCCTACCGGATCCTCTGGGACAGCGGTTCGGCTGCGGCCAGCCGTCCGGAGGATCTGGCCAACCTGCCGGAGGGGGTGGAGGTTCGCAGGCTGCCGCTGGCGGCGGCCCGGGCCATGGGGCTGAGCCAGCCCCATGGGATCTCGGTGGCGTCGCCGGCGGGCCTGCTGCTGCTCTGGGTGAAGGGTGATGAGCTCTGGTTGATCCGCCGCTCCCCGCCGGCAGCGGCGGATCCGGCCTGAGGGAGGCCCCGCGATCAGCGGAGCCTTCAGCCCTCGGTGCGGCGGGAAGCCCTCCAATGGCTCAGGGATTGCCAGAGGAGCAGTGCCACCAGGGCGGGAATCAGGGCCATCAGCGTGAAGCGCTCGATCGGGCCATCCAGGCTGGGAAAGGTGTAGGGCAGGATCTGCTCGATCAGATACAGCCCATAGAGGCCGATCAGGATTCCTCCCTCCTGCCGCGAGATCACCCCACCGGTCCAGAAGATCGGCAGGCAGGCCAGGGTGGTGGCCACCATGATCGGCAGGTCGCGGCTGATCATCACCGGATCCACGCTGAGCCCCCGGTCGCCGGAGAGGAAGGCGCATCCCCCCAGGATCACAAGCTGGTTGAGCAGGTTGCTGCCCACCACGTTGCCGATCGCCAGATCTGTTTTGCCGCGCAGGGCGGCCACGATCGATGTGACCAGCTCGGGCATCGAGGTGCCCGCCGCCACGATCGTCAGTCCGATCAGGGTCTGGCTCACCCCCAGGCTCAGGGCGATCGCCGTGGCTCCCTTCACCAGGATCTGGGACCCCCAGACCAGCAGCCCCAGTCCGGCGGCCAGCTTCACGGCTGCCGGCAGGTAGCCCCCTGCGGCGTCGGAGGCATCGATGTTGCCATCACCATCGGCGGTGCCTGTTTCACGGGCGGTGCGGATTTCCCAGATCGTGTTGATCACCAGGGCGCTGAGCAGGGCCAGGCCCGCCTGCCAGGTGACCCTGCCGGTGGAGGCCATGCCCCAAACCGCCATCGACACCGCCAGCAGGATCGGCACATCACGGCGGATCAGCCGGCTGTTCACACTCAGGGGCAGGATCACGGCGCTGATGCCCAGCACCACCAGCACATTGAAGATGTTGCTGCCCACGATGTTGCCCACGGCGATGTCGTCGGCGCCCTGGATCGTGGAGAGCAGGCTCACGAACAGCTCCGGAGCGCTGGTGCCCATCGCCACCACCGTGAGGCCGATCACCAGCTGAGGGATGCCCAGCAGCAGGGCCAGGGCCACCGACCCCTGCACGAACAGCTCGCCGCCGCCGAACAGCAACAGGATCCCAACGATGATTTCGATGACGCTGAGCACGTAGGTCACCCGTTGAGGGCGCAATTATGACCTGAGGACCGTTTCCAGCCCACGTCGCTGCGTATGGTTGCCCCGCAATGGCGAAGGATCCGTGCGTGGGCATCACCAACCGGATCAGTCTTCAGAACGTCCGCGGTGACGTTTTCGGTGGCGTCACCGCCGCGGTGATCGCCCTGCCGATGGCCTTGGCGTTCGGGGTGGCCTCCGGCGCCGGAGCCGCTTCAGGCCTCTGGGGCGCTGTGCTGGTGGGATTTTTCGCCGCCCTGTTCGGCGGCACCCCCACACTGATTTCCGAGCCCACCGGCCCGATGACGGTTGTGATGACCACCGTCATCGCCACGTTCACGGCGGCCCATCCCGAGGAAGGATTGGCCATGGCCTTCACCGTGGTGGTCCTGGCGGGCCTGTTCCAGATGCTCTTCGGGGTGCTGAAGCTGGGGCGTTACATCACGATGATGCCCTACACAGTGATCTCGGGCTTCATGTCCGGCATCGGCATCATTCTGATCATTCTTCAGGTGGGGCCCTTCCTCGGCCAGGCGATTCCTCCCGGTGGCGTGCTCGGCACCCTGCGCAGCATTCCGATGCTGCTGGCTCAGATCCAGCCGGTGGAAACCTTCCTGGCTGTTCTCACGGTGGCGATCATCTGGTTCACCCCGGCCCGCTTCAAGAAGTTGGTGCCGCCTCAGTTGCTCGCTTTGGTGGTGGGCACGGTGATTTCCCTGGTGGCCTTCGGTGAGGCGGACATTCGCCGCATCGGCGTGATCCCCTCCGGTCTGCCGCCGCTGCAGATGCTCACCTTCTACCCCGGTGAGATTCAGCGAATGGTGTTCTACGGAGCGGTGCTGGGCATGCTCGGTTGCATCGATGCCCTGCTCACCTCGATGGTGGCCGACAGCCTCACCCGCACCGAACACAACTCCAACAAGGAGCTGCTCGGTCAGGGCCTCGGCAACGTGATGTCCGGTCTGTTCGGCGGCATCGCCGGGGCCGGCGCAACCATGGGCACCGTGGTGAACATTCAGGCGGGCGGCCGCAGCGCTCTTTCCGGCCTCACCCGCGCCATCGTGCTGATGGTGGTGATCCTGGGCGCCTCAGGCCTGGCCGCCTCGATCCCGATGGCAGTGCTCGCCGGTATCGCCCTCAAGGTGGGCATCGACATCATCGACTGGGGCTTCCTCAAGCGTGCCCATCTGCTCTCGATCAAGGGCGCCGCGATCATGTACGGGGTGATTCTGCTCACCGTGCTGGTGGATCTGATGGTGGCGGTGGGCATCGGCGTGTTCGTCGCCAATTTCCTCACGATCGAGCGGATGAATGCGCTGGAGTCGAAGGGTGTCAAAGCGATCAGCACCGGCGACGGCGAACTTGACCTCACACCAGAAGAGAAGCTGTTGCTCGATCAGGGCGAAGGCAAGGTGCTGCTGTTCCAACTCACCGGCGCGATGATCTTCGGGGTGGCCAAGGCGATCGCCCGCGAGCACAACGCGATCACCGGATGTCAGAGCATCGTCTTCGATCTGGGCTCGGTCTCCCACCTCGGCGTCACCGCCGCGCTGGCGCTGGAAAACGCCGTGGAGGAAGCGGTGGAAAAGGGCCGCAACGTGTACGTGGTTGGGGCGACCGGCAGCACCCGCAAACGGCTTGACAGCCTCAGGATCTTCCGGCTGCTGGATCCCTCCCACACCGAGATCAGCCGCCTGGAGGCTCTGCAGGCAGCGCTCGTGGAGCTCAGGGCCACCGCCGATTGATAACCGGGGCTTGGGGCTGCCATTGGCAACACCTCTTCATCAACCCCCCGGGGAGCAGCGGCCCCTCCCTAATGTTCGCTTTCCTCCCGGAAACACCAGCGCTCTGATGTCCGTCCCCCCGCCTGAGACGGCCTTCTTCGCAACGGCCGTCGTCGAGACAGCCTTCCTGATCCCGCTGTATCCCCTGCTGGGTGCGTTCTTCTCCCTGCTCTGGGTGCCGGGGCTGATTTCCCGCACCGGTCCGCGGCCATCGGGCTACATCAACCTCCTGTTCAACCTGGTGGCGTTCCTGCACAGCCTCGGGGCCTGGATCGCCTTCAACGGCACCCCGCTCACCCGCAGCTTGCCCTGGCTTGATACCGCCGGCCTCTCGATCCGCTTCGACGCCACGATCAACACGCCGGTGCTGATCGCGATGACGATGATCTGCGGCATCCATGTGCTGGCCCAGGTGTATGCGATCGGCTATCTGGAGATGGACTGGGGCTGGCCCCGATTCTTCGGCTGCCTGAGTGTGTTCGAGGCAGGATTGTGCGCCCTGGTGCTCACCGATTCGCTCTTCTTCGCCTATGTGGTGCTGGAGCTGCTCACCCTCGGCACCTATCTGGTGGTGGGCACCTGGTTCAACCAGTCGCTGGTGGTGAAGGGGGCCCGCGATGCCTTCCTCACCAAGCGCGTCGGCGACCTGATTTTGCTGGCCGGGCTGGTGGCCCTGCTGCCGGTGGCCGGCAGCTGGAACATCAACGAGCTCAACGCCTGGGCCGAGCAGGCCACCCCCAGCCCGCCGCTCACCTTGATCCTGCTGGCCCTGATCGCCGGCCCGATGGGCAAGTGCGCCCAGATTCCGCTGCACCTCTGGCTCGATGAGGCGATGGAAGGCCCCTTCCCCTCCACCGTGCTGCGCAACTCGGTGGTGGTGGTGGGCGGCGCCTGGGTGCTGCTGCGGCTGGAGCCGCTGCTGTCGGTGAGCCCCACCGTGCAGGCCGTGCTGGTGATCGTGGGCGGCACCACCGCGCTGGTGGGTGCCCTGATCGCCCTGGCCCAGGTGGACATCAAGCGGTCCATTTCTTTTCTGGTCAGCAGCTGGCTCGGCCTGCTGTTCCTGGCTGTCGGAGCCGGAGCCGGTGAAACGGCCTGGCAGATGGTGCTGGTTTATCCGCTGCCGATGGCCCTGGTGCTGCTGGCCCTGGGCACGGTGGTGTCGAGCAACGTCACCCAGGACCTAACCCAGCTGGGCGGCCTCTGGTCGCGGCGGCCGCTGATGGGCATCGCTTTTCTGGTGGGTTCCGCCGGCCTGGTGGGTCTGCCGCCCCTGGCCGGTTTCGGGGCCCTGCGGGCGATGACAGCCAGCCTGGCCGACAGCCAGGCGCCGCTGCTGCTCACCGCCGTGGTGCTGATCACCAATGGTCTGATCAGTGCAGCTCTGGTGAGGGTGTTCGGGCTGATCTGGGGCGGCAGGCCCTCGGTGTTCACCAAGCGCTCCGCCGAAGTGCTGTGGCTGATGGTGCTGCCGCCGATGGTGGCCACCGGCCTGGTGCTGCACCTGCCGATCCTGATCCACCGCGCCGGCTACGGCGAGGAATGGGGCCCGATGGCGCTGCCGCTGCTTGCCTCCACCCTGCTGGGGATCACAGCCGGTTCACTGCTTTACCTCTTCTCCACCGAGCATCTGCCCAAGCTCTCCGGCCCCCTGGCCGGGTTGCAGGAGTGGCTGGCCGCCGACCTGCACACCGAAGGCCTTTACCGCCGCACCGTGGTGGGCCTGGTGGCCGCGCTGGCTGCCATGAGCAGCTGGATCGACGGAGCCCTCGTGGATGGCTTCAGCAACCGCAGCGGCGATCTGGCCCTGGAGGGGGCGCGCCGGCTCAGCCTCAGCACCACCGGCCGGGTGCAGGCCTACGCCTTCACCGTGCTGGTGGGGGTGGTGTTGATGGGGCTGTGGATCCTCACCCGCCACACGCCTGCCTTCCTCTCCCTCTGAAGCAGACCACCGAGATCTTCCATGCTGCTCACCCTTCTGCTGCTGCCTCTGGCGGCTGTGCTGCTGCTCTGCCTCGCCCCCCTGCCGGGGCCGTGGCCCCGCCGTGTGGCGGTGTTCGCTCCGGCGGTGCAGTTGCTGCTGCTGCTTTGGCTGGCGGGCCATCCGGTGCCGGAGTTCCGCCAGGCCTGGCTGCCCCAGCTCGGCCTGGAGCTCCACCTCGGCCTTGATGGCCTCTCGCTGCCGCTGGCCGGCCTCACCTCCCTGCTCTCCTTCATGGCGGTGTTCGCCACGCCGATCAGCCAGCCGCGGCGTCGCTTCTTCTACGCCATGGTGCTCGCCACCAATGTGGGCCTCATGGGTGCGTTCCTGGCCTGCAATGGCCTGCTGTTCGTGCTGGCCTACGAGGTCACGCTGATCCCCACCACCTTGCTGGTGGCGGTATGGGGCGGCGAGCGGCGCGCCACCGCCGCGATCCGTTATCTGATGTATGGGGCGGTGTCGGGGATGGCGCTGCTGGCCGGCGTGCTGGCCCTGGCCCTGCTCAACCGCAACGGCTTCAGCTTCGCCTACACCGACATGGCCGAGGCGGTGCTGCCCGAGGGCGCCAGCCGCTGGATCCTCGCCCTGCTGCTGCTCGCCTTCGGCCTCAAGATGCCGATCTTCCCGCTGCACGGCTGGCAGCCGCTCACCTACAGCCAGGCCTCCACGCCCGTGGCCATGCAGCTGGCGGGAGTGGTCTCGAAGCTGGGGGCCTACGGCCTGCTGCGTTTCGGCATCGGCATGCTGGGGGACACCTGGGCCGAATGGTCGCCGGTGATCGCCCTGGTGGGCATGGTGAGCGCCTTGTATGGCGCCCTCAATGCCATCGCCCAGACGGACATGCGCCGCCTGGTGGCCTTCAGTGCGCTTGGCCACATGGGCCTGCTGGTGCTGGCCCTGGCGGCTGCCACGCCGTTGAGCCTGCAAGGGGCCGTGGCCCAGATCCTGGCCCAGGGCATGATCGTGGCCCTGTTGTTCTGTCTGGTCGGCAAGATCGAGGCGAAAACGGGCACCACCGAAATCGCTGCCCTCTCTGGCTTGATGAACCCCACCCGGGGCCTGCCCTTCACCCTGGGCTTGCTGCTGCTGGCGCTGATGGCCGCGGCCGGGGTGCCCGGTCAGGCCGGCTTCCTGGCGGAGATGGTGGTGTTCCAGGGCAGCTGGCCGGTGTTCCCGCTGCCCACGCTCGGCTGCATCCTGGCTTCGGGCCTCACCGCCGTGTATGCCGTGCGCCTGTTCAACCGGGTGGGCTTCGGCCGCCTCGACAACAAGACCGCCGACTACGTGAGCACCACCTGGGTGGAGCGGTTGCCGGCCCTGGCCCTCTCCTTCCTGGTGATTCTGGCGGGGCTGTGGCCCCAGATCCTGCTGGGCTGGAGCGAGGACACCACCAGCAGCCTCGCCCTCTCCCGCCCGCCGATCAACACCCTGGCGGTGCTGTCACCAGCCGCGTCCCTGCCTTCCCTGCACCTGCCCACGCTTCTCCTGCCCTCCTCCCTGGCGCTCCGGCCATGACCGTCACCACCCCCACCACGGCCCTTCCCCCTTCCACCCACCCCTTCGCTGAAGTGGTGGAGCGGCTCGAAGCCGGCGGCTCGATGCTGCCGGACACGCCGGAAAACCTGATGCAGATCATCGGCATCTACAAGGCCTATGCCGTGCCGATGGACTTCTACTGGCGCGATCTGCTCTACATCGCCGAGCGGGTGTTTCTTGATCCCCTGCCGGCCTTCAAGTATTTCCCGAGCCAGGAGTATCTGGATCTGCCCAATTCCTATGCGGGCGATGATTCCAAGCTGCGCATCTGGCGCGGGCCGGCCACGGCCCATCCGGAGTTGCTGGAGTTCATGGAGAAGGGCGAAGCCGGCAAGCTGCCGAAGCTGCTCCATCACCTCTGGCACGACCGCATCAACATGGAGTTCGCCGAGGCCTGCATGGATGCCATGTTCTGGCACCAGGGCATGGGCGGCCGCTTCTACGACTACCTGGAGAGCGACGTTTACAAGGCCAACGCCGAGCGGGCGATTCTTGCCTACTTCAAGGGCAATCCGCTGATGCTGGGCCTGCACAAGCTGTTCCCGGAGATGTTCCTGGAGCAGGTGCGCAAGCTGAGCTACTACGCCAATCTCGGCCTGTTCTGGGAGGTGATGGCGCCGGTGTTCTTCGAGATGAGCGACATCTACGACGAAGGCGGCTTCTCCGGTGTGCCGGCCGCGATGGATTTTCTGGTGAACGGCATCTTCGCGGTGGCCGGCCGGCCGATCTACCACCACGTGTACATCGGTGGCGAATGCATCGAGATCATCCCCAAATCGGAGGGTTTCACCTGGTTGTATGAGGCGGCCCTGCCCTATGTGGAGGCGGTGTTCTATCGCACCGCCCCTTTCCGTGGCACCAAGAGCTACAACGCCCAGGCCGGCCAGGTGCCCTCGGAGCAGGCCGATTTTCACTACGGCATCCTCTACGCCGATGTGTTCCCGGTGGGGTCGGCCGGCATTCCGCCCACCCTGCTGATGCAGGACATGCTCCACTTCCTGCCGCCCTATCTGGTGGAGCTCTACCGCACCCACAAACGCGGCGAAGACGACATCCTCGTGCAACTGGGCATCACCTTCCAGCGCTCCATGTACAACGTGACCTCCGCCGTGATCCAGGCGCTGCGCTGCGCCCTGCTGTTCCCGCTTGATGATCCCGATCCGGAGCACCTCAAGGCCAACCGGGCCTTCTTCGAAGCCCAGATGGATCGCTTCCTCCGCCCCGAGGCCCGCCTCCGGGATGTGCAAACCCAGGACTACCGCTAGAGATTCCCAGCCATGGCCAACATCATCGAAACCGCCAAGGGCGCCGGCCTGTTCTCCACCCTGCTCACGGCGGTGGAGGTGGCCGGCCTCACCGCAGCCCTGGAGAGTCCCGGCCCGTTCACGGTGTTCGCGCCGGTGGATGAGGCCTTCGCCGCCCTGCCGCCCGGCACCGTGCAGACCCTGGTGGACAACCCGCCCCAGCTGGCCCGCATTCTCAAGTTCCACGTGCTCTCCGGTGCCTACAGCCGCAGCGACCTGGTGGATCAGCCCAGCTGGGAGAGCCTGGAGGGGGCTCCGATCCCGATCCGCTGCGCCGAGCCCTTCGAAGTGAAGAACGCCTCCGTCGTGGCCGCCGACATCGTCTGCGACAACGGCATCGTGCATGTGATCAACCGGGTGATGCTGCCGGGCTGAGCCAGGGGCTCCTGGCCAGCACAGGGGCCATCACAGCGGCTATCACAGAGGAGAGGCTCCGTGCAGAAGCCAGAGGCCGTGCAGGCCTTCCCAGGCCAGGTAAGCGCTGATCAGCAGGGCGAGCACGCCCACCACCCATTCGGCCCGGTGCACCAGCCAGCCTTCCACCAGCAGCAGCGGCTCTCGGATGCCGCCGCCGGTGGCGATCCAGGCAAGCGGTGGCAGCAGCAGCAGGGAGCTGGCCACAAGCACGAACACGCCGGTGAGCTCCAGGTCGCGGCTCACACCCGGCTGATTCACCAGCAGCAGGCCCGCTTCCTTGAGATAGAACACCAGATTTTCCGGGGTGAGCAGGGCGCTGGTGGCGCCGATCAGCACCAGCATCGGGGTGCGGAAATCGGGCAGCTGATTGAGCAGCTTCAACGCCATCCCCTCCTGGCCCAGTTCGGCGGCGGGGGTGAGCTGGAAGAGGCCGATTCCGAGCAGGGCCACGGCACCCACCAGATCGATCACCACCTGCCCCTGCTCGCCGTGGTTGAGGGCCAGGGAAAAGCGATCGCCCACCAGCATCAGAGTGAGGATGGCCAGGCCGTTGGCCATCGCCCAGCCGCTCACATAGGCGAAGGCCCGGCGCAGTGGTGAGGGGCCCAGCAGCAGCAGCGCCACCACGGCGATGTGCAGCGGGCTGAAGGCGATCCCGAAGCCGAACAGCGACGACTGGCTGAACAGGGCCCCTGGGCTCAGGTGGGCAACGGGGGCGATCAGATCAGGAGAGAGCAAGGCGACGAGCGGGATGGGGATCAAGAAAGGGAGCTGATCGTTGTCGACGTTAAGAAATTCTCTCCGGGCTCAGAGGTAGAAGCCCACGGTGGTGACCACGCGGGTGCCACCGCTGCGCAGGGCCTGGCGCAGCATCACGGTGGACTGGTTGTGCAACAGGTTCTCCCAGCGGTGGCGTGTCACGAACACCGGCAGCACCACCGTGCAGAAGCGGTTGCGATCCTTGCGGTGCTCCGTTTCGAACTGGCGCACATAGGCGGTGACCGGATCCACCAGGGAGCGGTAGGGAGACGGCAGGATCACCAGAGGTACCTGGGGGAGCTGGCGAGACCATTGCTGGCGGAAGGGCTCGGCGCCGTTGTCGCCCAGATCCACGTGCACCGCCACCAGCTCATCGGCGATGGTGCGGGCATAGCGCAGGGCTTCAAAGCTGCCGCGGTGCAGCTGACCCACCAGCACCAGCACCGGAGCGCCGCCATGCTCGGGAGCCGGCGGCAGAGTGAGGGCCGCCTCGCTGCCGAGACGTAAACGACTGGCCACCTGACGGTAATGGGCCTTGATCACCAGGAACAGGCCCACCACCAGGGGCACCGCCACCACCACCAGCCAGGCCCCGAGCATGAACTTGCTGTAGAGCAGCACACCGCAGACCACCGCCGTGACCAGGCAGCCCAGCCCGTTGATCAGGGCCTTGCCCCGCCAGCCCCTCCCGGCGCTCCGCCCTTTCCACCAGTGCATCACCATCCCTGCCTGGGAGAGGGTGAAGCTGGCGAACACCCCCACGGCGTAGAGCGGAATCAGGCGGCTGACACTTCCCTCGAAGATCAGCAGCAACATCGCCGCGAAGCTGCTCAACAGCACGATGCCGTTGGTGAACACCAGCCGGTCGCCGAGGGAGGCGAGCTGGCGGGGCATGAAGCCATCCTGGGCGAGGAAGGCGGCCAGCCGCGGAAAATCGGCATAGGCGGTGTTGGCGGCCAGCAGCAGGATCAGCAGGGTGGCGAGCTGCAGCACCAGGAGCAGCGGCCCATTGCCGAAGATGCGTTCGCCGAGTTGATAGAGCAGGGTCGGGCCGTTGTCCTGCACCACCAGGCCCAGCTGGCTGGCCAGGGCGCTGATGCCGCTGAACATCAGCGCCAGCACGATCACCATCACGGTGAGCACGCGCCGGGCATTGCGCCACTCCAACGGCTTGAACGCCATCACGCTGTCGCTGATCGCCTCGATGCCGGTGAGGGCCGCGCAGCCCGAGCTGAAGGCCCGCATCAGCAGCACCGGCCCGATCACCGTCAGCGCGGCGCCGTGCTGGTCGCCCAGCAGCCGGGTCTGCTCCGCCACGGGCAGGGGAAGCAGCGCTCCCTGGGACCACTGGATCAGGCCGGCTCCCACCAGGGTGAACACCGCCCCCATGAACAGAAAGGTGGGCAGGCTGAGCAGCCGGGCAGTGGAACGCACCCCGCGCAGATTGGCGAGCATCAGCAGGCCGACGGCCGCCAGGCAAAGCGGTTCGCGCAGTGCGTCGAGCTGGGGGAAATAGGAAGTGAGGGCGGCGATGCCCGCCGCCACACTCACCGCCACGGTGAGCACATAGTCGATCGAGAGGGAGGCGCCGGCGCAGAGCCCGGGGATCACTCCGAGGTTGTCGTGGGACACCCGGTAGGAACCGCCCCCATGGGGATAGGCCCTGATCGTCTGCCGGTAGCTGATCGCCACCACCAGCATCAGGGCCACGATCAGCCCCGTGATCGGCAGGGTGTAGTGCAAGGCGGCGGCCCCCGCCATGCCCAGCACCAGCACGATCTCCTGGGTGGCATAGGCCACCGAGGAGAGGGCGTCGGAGCTGAGGATGGCGAGGGCTTCGGCGTTGGTGAGCCGCTCCTCGGTGTGGGCGCTGGTGGGAAGCGGCGCTCCGATCAGCAGACGTCTGAGGGACTGGGGAAAGGATCCGCCTGGATCGTTGCTCAAGGCCTGCTCAGACGCCTGTGGCCAGCAAGCGTAGGCGGGATGCCCGGCAGGACGCTCAGATCGCCAAAGATCCGGATTCGGCTGTGCGGATCCGCACCACATCCTCCACCGGGATCACGAAGATCTTGCCATCGCCGATTTCACCGGTGCGGGAGGGTCCGGTGATGGCTTCGATCACCGACGCCACTTTGTCGTCTTCGACAACCACCTCCACCTTCACTTTGGAGAGAAACTCCACTGTGAACTCGGTGCCGCGGTAAGTTTCAACCTGACCTTTCTGCCGACCAAAGCCACGCACGTCCGTGATGGTCATGCCGATGATGCCGGCATTCACCAGGGACGTCTTGACGTCGTCGATCTTGGATGGCCGGATGATCGCTTCGATTTTTTTCATTGAGAAAGTGAAGAGGAATTGGGTCGGGGAGCCAGGTGATCAGTGAGCGGCGATGGACCACGGACTGAGACAGGGCTGGTTGGGGCCATAGCCAGACGAAAGGTTGAACCCGATCTGGCCAATGGCAAGAAGCTAACAGAGCAAGGCTAGTTTGTCATCGGTTCATAAGCTTCTTCGCCGTGGAGCATGATGTCCATGCCGGTTTCTTCGTCGTCGGCATCGATTCTCAGCCCACAGGTTGCTTTGACAACCAGGAGAATCACCGCTGTGCCGATACCGACAAAGCCGTAGGTGAGAATGGTGGCCTTGAACTGGGCAAAGAACAAACCAACGTTTCCACTTTCTGTCAGGATCTTTGCAGACAATGGGAAATAGTCTGCGGGAACAAGAACTTTGGCGGCAAGAATGCCAGTGAGCAGGGCGCCGATTGTTCCGCCAACGCCATGCACCATGAAGGTGTCGAGGGAATCATCAAACTGGATCTTCGCCTTGATCTGGATGGCAATGAAACAGGCAACGGCCGTCAGGGCGCCGATCAGCAGGGAGTTTCCGATCGTCACAAAACCGGCCGCAGGGGTGATTCCCACCAGGCCAGCCACGGCGCCGGTGGCCGCTCCAACAGCCGTTGGCTTGCCGCCTTTGAACCATTCGATCAGGCACCAGGTGAGCATGGCAGCCGATGCCGATGCGGAGGTGGTGATGAAGCACAACCCAGCTCCCGCCGCGGCGAAGTAGCTGGCGCCATTGAATCCGAACCAGCCGAACCACAGCAAGCCCGCACCGAGAAGAATGAACGGAACGTTGTGGGGCGGACGCGTGGCATTGGGATAGGCGTTCCGTGGCCCCACGATGGCGGCGGCAACCAGGGCGGCCACTCCGGAGGCGATGTGCACCACCGTGCCGCCGGCGAAGTCGATGGCTCCGATCGTGCCGAGTGGGCCGATGAAGCCACCCCCCCAGACCATGTGAGCCATTGGGGAATAGATCAGAAGACTCCAGAGCAGGGTGAACCAGAACCAGGCCTTGAAGCTGATCCGCTCCACCAGGGCTCCACTGATCAGCGCCGGGGTGATGATCGCGAACATGCCCTGGAAGAGCGCAAAGCTCGTGGCGCTGATGGCAAAGCCATCGGAGAGCGGCGCATCACCCAAGGGGCCTCCGAGCCCATTCATCATAAAGAACTCGAGTCCGCCTATGAATGGACTCTTGAAGCCCACGCCGAACGAGAGGCTGTAGCCGATCACCACCCAGAGGACACCGATCAGCCCCATCATGAAAAAGCTCATCATCATCGTGTTGAGCACATTCTTGGCGCGGGTGAATCCCCCGTAGAAGAATGCCAGTCCCGGTGTCATCAGCAACACCAGGGCGGAGCCCATCAACATCAGCAGGGTGTCGGCGCCGTTGGTTGGAACCTTGGTCAGAGCCGCATGGGCCGACCCCGCCATCAGGGGCAGCATTCCGGCTCCTGCTGCCAGTAGAAACACCCCCAGTCGCCGCAACTCAGGTTGCTGAACCCGCGCGAACAGCCTGATTCGGTGGCGATCGAAAGTGGCCAGGGCAGATTCGCCTCGGCCGGAAACCGAAATCTGAGTATTCATGGGGTTGAACCCAGAATGAACTCAAAGCTTCTGCCGCTCCAGGCTTCCTTCCCGTAGCAAGGGCCACCGAAGGGCAGAGAGTGCCATCGATTCGTGACAGGAGGATCCCAGCCCTCTTAGCGCTGGGACCGATCCCGTTCGAGCAGCCTCTCCAGAGTGAGCTTGAGCAGCAAGGACAGGATCGCCACCGCCCCAAGGATCAGGGCAGCGCCGTAGGCCAGTTCTGTGTGGTACTGCTTGTAGGCATCTTCCACGAAGAGAGGCAGGGTCTGGGTTTCGCCGGCGATGTTGCCGCTCACCACGGCCACCGCCCCGAATTCACCGAGTGCACGGGCCGTGGTGAGAATCAGCCCATAGAGGGCAGCCCAGCGCACCGTGGGAAGGGTCACCTTCCAGAAGATCTGCCAGTCGGTGGCACCGAGGGTCTTGGCCGCTTCCTCCTGCTCCCAGCCCTCTTCCTCCAGCAGCGGGATCACCTCCCGCGCCATGAAAGGCATCGACACGATGATCGTGGCCAGCACCATGGATGGCCAGGAGAACAGGATCTTCCAGCCGGTGCTGTTCACCAGCCCTTCCAGCAAGCCGTGGCTTGGGCTGAACAGCAGCACCAGCATCAGGCCCACCACCACAGGTGAGATTGAGAACGGCAGGTCGATGATGCTGAGCAGCAGGGCCTTGCCGCGAAACTGGTGGCGGGCGATCGCCGTGGCGGCCGCCAGGCCAAACATCGCGTTGGCGGGAACGGCGATCAGGGTGATCAGCAGGGTGAGGCGAATCGCACTGCGCAACTCCTCATTCTGAAGATTCTCCAGGAAGGGGGCCAGCCCCTTGGCGAAGGCCTGCAGCACCACATTGAGTGCCGGCAAGAAGATCACGACTCCCACGTAGAGGCAGGCCACCAGGGGAACCAGGGCCGGCAGCAGCCGGCTGGCGAGCGAGCGGCGGGCGGGCTTCCCCGGCGGCGCGATCGGATCGGAGAGCTCGGTCCGTGGGGGTGAAATGGTGGTCATGGAATGGGTTGCGAGGCAAGAGTTGGGGTCAGGCGGTCAGACCCTGGGGACGTCTTCGGCGTAGCGCAGGCCCCACACCTGCAGGAGATTGATCACCAGCAGGCTGACCAGGGAAAACAGCAGCATCACCGTGCCGATCACCGTGGCCGCCTCGATGTCGTACTCCTCGAGTTTCTGGATGATCAGGGTGGGGGCAATCAGATCCCGGAAGGGAACGTTGCTGGAAATCATCACCACCGAGCCGTATTCACCCACGGCCCGGCTGTAGCCCTGGGCCACGCCGGCCAGGATGGCGGGCATCAACTGGGGAAGCACCACCTTGAAAAAGGTTTGGCCGGCCCTGGCTCCAAGGCACCAGGCGGCCTCCTCCTGTTCGGCTTCGAGGGCACGCAGCACGGGCTCCACGGTGCGCACCACGAAGGGCAGTGAAATGAACACCATCGCCACCAGCACCCCCGGCCAGTTGAACGCCACCTTGAGGCCGAACCAGGCGTAGAGGGGGGCGCCGATCCAGCCATTGGTGCTGTACACAGCCGAAAGAGAAAGACCGGCCACGGCGGTGGGCAAGGCGAAGGGAAGATCGATCAGGGCATCGAGCAGCCGCTGGCCCGGGAAGCGGCTGCGCACCAGGGCCCAGGCGATCAGCAGACCGAACACACCGTTCAGGGAGGCGGCCACCAGGGCCAGCCCGAAGCTCACCTGGTAGGTGGCCAGCGCCTCCGGGGTGGTGGCCAGCTCCCAGAAACGAGCCGGCCCCACCCCAGCCGCCCGCAACAGCAAACCACCCAGGGGCAGGAACAGAACCAGCCCCAGATAGAGCCAGGTGAACCGCCAGGGCCAGGAGGGCAGCTCGAGCCGTGGCAGGTGCCAACGCCGGATCACTGATGACGACATGGAACGCAAAAACCAGCTGTCGGCAGAAGGTAACAGGGTCGGCGTCGGGATTCAACGGTTCTCCGCTTGGCAAACGGGAATCAGCATCTAGGATCGCCGAAATGCCATGGGGCCATGGGAATCCGCGTCAGCAACGTCAACAAGCAGTTCGGCGCCTTCAAGGCAATCGACGCCGTGAGTGTGGATGTGGAGAGTGGCTCCCTGGTGGCCCTGCTGGGCCCCTCCGGTTCGGGCAAGAGCACCCTGCTGCGCATGATCGCCGGCCTGGATCAGGCCGACAGCGGCCGCATCTGGATCAACGGCGAGGAGGCCACGGCCCGCTCCCCCCAGGACCGGGAGGTGGGCTTCGTGTTTCAGCACTTCGCCCTGTTCAAGCACCGCACCGTGCGCCAGAACATCTCCTTCGGGCTGGAACTGCGCCGCTGGAAAAAGGAGCCGATCCGCCAGCGGGTCGATGAGCTGCTGCAGCTGGTGCAACTGCAGGGTTTCGGCCATCGCTACCCTTCACAGCTCTCCGGCGGCCAGCGGCAACGGGTGTCCCTGGCCCGGGCCCTGGCGGTTCAGCCCAAGGTGCTGCTGCTCGATGAGCCGTTCAGTGCCCTCGACGCCAAGGTGCGCAAGGAACTGCGGGCCTGGCTGCGCAACCTCCACGACGAGATGCACGTCACCACGGTGATCGTGACCCACGACCAGGAGGAGGCCATGGAGGTGGCCGACACGATCGTGGTGATGAACGAGGGCCGGATCGAGCAGATCGGCACCCCCGCCGAGATCTACGACCATCCGGCCACCCCCTTCGTGATGCGCTTCGTGGGGGAGGTCAACGTGTTGCCGCGCCATGCCCTGCCCCGGGACGCGCGGGAAGGACTGGAGGCGAAGGCGGCCCTGTTTGTGCG
The DNA here is from genome assembly GCF_025128115.1 of Synechococcus sp. CS-1326. Taxonomy (NCBI): domain Bacteria; kingdom Bacillati; phylum Cyanobacteriota; class Cyanophyceae; order Synechococcales; family Synechococcaceae; genus Synechococcus; species Synechococcus sp. CS-1326. The sequence goes on from NZ_JAHLYV010000011.1 coordinate 27,698, forward strand.
CCCCCACGACGTGGAGGTGCACTCCAAGCCACGGCCGGGAAGCCTGCCGGCGCAGCTGCGGCGGCTCACCCACTTGGGCCGGGATCTGCAGGCCGAACTCTTGCTCGACAGTGGCGAGGTGGTGCTGGCCCAGCTGCCCCGCGACCAAATCGAGCACCGCAACCTGAAGGCGGGAGATGAACTTCACATCATCACCCGCCAGGGCAAGATCTTCGAGGCGGATTACGCCATCTGAGGGCCAGGGTGGATCCGGAGCCTTGAAGCCGGGATCAGATAATCCTCCCGGCTCACCTGCTGCAGGACCCCCTCGGCTTTGAAACGGTTGAGCATCTTGGTCACCGTCACCCGGGAGAGTCCACAGAGTTCGCCCAGCGCCTTGTGGGTGAGGTTCATCTCCTTGAGCGAAAAGCGTGAACCACGACTGCTCACCTGGCCGAAACGGGATCCGAGCCAGGCGAGCAAGGCCAGAAGCCGCTCTTGCGCACCCCGAATCCGGTTGATCAGAAAGATCTCCTCAAGAAAGCGAATCTGTTGGCGAAGGAACTGCTCAACCTCAGCGGCGCTGGGCTGGTGCTGCTCCACCACCACGGTGGTGAGGCACTGGAGCTCGAACGGCTGGAGAACAGAGGTGCTGGAGGCCACCAAGTCGCCGGGTCCCCAGATGGCGAGAGTGAATGTTTCGCCCTCGGCGTTCCAGCTGACGGTGCGGACATAACCCTCCTGAAGGCGCCAATTCATGCCCTCTGGCAGGACCTCACTGGGTGTCAGCGCAAGGTGGAGTGGCGGAGTGAACACCGTGGCGGCCATCGACGGGATTGGGAGCGGGAAGCCGGAGCTGAAGGGCACACCATCGGCGCCACCCGGGCTTCTCGCACAGTAGCGCGTTAATCCCATTGGCAAACCGAGGTTTGCCCAACAGCAAAGGTGCATTCAGATGAAATACATCGAATCAGCCTTGAGGCGTTCCTCGCGCTGATCGAGCAGGTCCTGGAGGCTGGTGCTGGCGAGCAGGTCATGGCGAAGGCTCTCCAGCCTGGCGGCGAGGCTGGAGAGCACGCTGAACTCCGGGCTCTGGCGGCCGATCGTTTCCCGCCGGGAGGGCTCGCCTTCCAGGCAGGCGACCACTTCCGAGATAGGGATTTCGGTCGGGGGCCGCAGGAGTTGATAGCCACCACGCGGGCCGCGGATGCTGCGCAGGATGGAGCCCCGCCTCAGGCTGGTGAGCATCTGCTCGAGGTAGCGGTCGGGAATGTTCTGCCTGGCGGCGATCTCGGCCACCTGCAGAACGCCTCCACTGGCGTGAATCGCCGCCAGTTCGATCAGGGCCACGAGGCCGTATTCGGTTTTTGCGCTGAACGCCAAGGGGCTGCTGACGCCATCCGGTCCAGCGGATTGTGGCAGCGGCGATGGATGTGGTCGCGGCTACACCGCCTCCGCAGAACGGTTACTAGGTTCACACGTGTTTCGATCGGGTTACCGTGGTTAATTTCTCGCTTCGTCATCGCCGCCCTGTCGCCACTGGCCTGGCCCTGGCGGCTGTCATCAGCGCTCCCCTCATCGCCCCCAAGGTCCCTGGCTTGCTTTCCGGATTGGCAGAGGGGCCGGCACTTGCCCAGGCCACCCCGAAGCAACAAGAAATCCTGCTGGTGACCTACGCCGTCACCAAAGCTGCCTTCGACAAGGTGATCCCCCAGTTCAGGGCTGACTGGAAGCGGCGAACCGGCCAGGAAGTGGTGATCAAGACCAGCTACGGCGGTTCCGGCTCCCAGACCCGTGCCGTGATTGATGGGCTGCAGGCCGATGTGGTGGCCCTCGCCCTGGCCGCCGACACCCTCAAGCTCCAGGAAACGGGCCTGATCCGGCCAGGCTGGGAAAAGGAGAATCCCAACAACGCGATCTTCACCAATTCCACCGTGGCCTTCTTCGTGCGCAAGGGCAACCCCAAGAAGATCAACGGTTGGACTGATCTCGACAACAAGAATGTGGAGGTTGTCACCGCCAACCCCAAGACCTCTGGCGGAGCCCGCTGGAACTTCCTGGGCCTCTGGGGTTCAGTGACCGAAACAGGTGGCAATGAGGCGAAGGCCCGTTCCTTCATCACCAATGTGTACCGCAATGTGGAAACCCTTCCCAAGGACGCCCGGGAAGCCACCGATGTGTTCGTGAAGCGCAACCAGGGAGATGTGTTGCTGAACTACGAAAACGAAGCAATCCTGGCCAAGAAGACGGGCGCCTGGACGATTCCCTATGTGGTACCCAAGACGAACATCCTGATCGAGGGACCTGTAGCGGTGGTTGACAAGAACGTGGACAGGAAAGGAACCCGCAAGGTGGCGGAAGCCTTCGCTCGGTACCTGTACAGCGACCAGGCCCAGCGGGCATTCGCCGCAGAAGGGTTCCGGCCGGTGACGCCGAAGATCAAGGCGGAGACCCGAAACAGGTTTGCCCCCCTCACCAAGGTGTTCACCGCCAAGGATTTCGGGGGCTGGAACGCCATCAACAAGAAATTTTTTGGCAACAGTGGGCTCTGGGACCAGATCTTCCGCACGAGCCGCTGAGTGGCGCCCGGGGGTATGGCCATGCAGACAACCGATACGATCCAGGCCGGGCTCCGAGCTGGGGTCCCTGCCCGGGTCGAGCGATTGAACAGATGTGCGAACTGCTCGCCCTGAGCGCCAACACCCCAACCGACATGACCTTCTCCTTCCGGGGGCTGGTGCGACGCGGAGGGGTCACTGGGGCGCATGGCGACGGCTGGGGACTGGCCAGCTTCGATCCGGCCGGAGCGGGCGTGACGATCTACCGGGAGCAGGCCCCCGCCGCCTTCTGCCCGCTGGCCGCGAAGGTGGCCAACCTGGATCTCAAGGCCCACTGCTCGATCGCCCACATCCGCAAGGCCACCCAGGGCAGCGTGGCGATCGAGAACTGTCATCCCTTTCATCGCCACTGGCAGGGCCTTGACTGGGTGTTCGCCCACAACGGCGACCTGCACCACGGTGGGATTCCCTCCTCCGAGCGGTTCGCTCCCCGCGGCAGCACCGACAGCGAGCTGGCGTTCTGCTGGATTCTCGATCGGCTCGCCACCGGCGACGTTGATCGCGATGATCTGTCGGCGCTGTTTGCGGCTCTGGTTGGCTGTGCCGACAACCTGGCGCAGCAGGGAATCTTCAACGGCCTGCTCAGCAATGGCCAGTGGCTCTTTGCCTACGGCGGCACCAGGCTTCACGTTCTGACCCGACGGGCCCCCTTCACCACAGCCTCCCTGGCCGACGACGATCTGAGTGTTGATTTCTCGGCGGTCACCACGCCGACTGATCTGGTGACGATCATCTGCACCGAACCCCTCACCAAGGATGAACCCTGGCGCCCGCTGGCGCCCGGTGAGGCCTTGCTGCTGCGTCACGGCGAGATCGTGCTGCACCATCAGCCGGTGCTGCGCTCAGCGTCGACCTGATCCACATCACCACAGCAGGGTTTGTGGGGTGTTCCACTGGCACCCAACCCTTCACGATCCAGGGCTCAAGCTGCGCGAGGGCCATAGCTTCAGCACCGCCTGGGTGCGGTTGGCCACGCCGAGTTTCTGCATGATCTGGTGGCCGTGGACCCGCACCGTTCCCAGGCCGATCCCCAGTTCCAGGGCGATGTCCCGGTTGCTGAGTCCCCGGGCCATCGCTTCGAGCACCTCCCGTTCCCGGGGCGTCAGCAGCGCCAGCGGCTCCGCATCGGCCCGGTCGCTTCCGTTCGTTTCCCCCTGCTCCTTCTCCCCCGCTCCCCGCAGAGCCATGGTTGCTTCCGCGTCCCACCAGGAGGCACCCCGCAGCAGCGACTGGATCGCCAGTTGCAGGTCGCCCGCCGCCACCCCCTTGCGCACATAACCCTGGGCGCCGGCCCGCATCAGGCGCAGACACCAGCTGGAATCGTCCTGGCTGGTGACCACCAGCACGGGGATGCGGGGATGGTCGGCGTGGATGCGCCGGCAGGTTTCCAGCCCCCCCAGCCCCGGCAGGCCCAGATCCAGCAGGATCACATCGAAGCTGCGGTGGCGCAGCAGCTCGAGTGCCTGCTCTCCATCAGCAACAGCGGTCACCGCCTCGATCAGCGCGAAGCCCAGCAGGGTGACCTCCAGACCCAGCCGAAACAGCTCGTCGTCTTCCACCACCAGAGCGTTCATCCGATCAGCCTGGCTCGGTGGCGGGATCTTGGTGACCCGCCGGCAGCAGCACTTCGATTTCTGCGCCACCAGCCGGCCGGTTGCGCAGAACGATCGTGCCGCCATGGGCGTTGACGATCTGGCGACAGAGGTAGAGCCCCAGACCGTTGCCCGGCCGTTCCTCCGACAGCCTGGTGAACCGCTGAAACAGGTTCGGAATCTCCTGCTCCGGCACCCCTGGGCCGCTGTCGGCGATCCGGAGGCAGTGCCCAGCCCCGCGGCTCTCCAGCACGAGCTGGATCTGGCCGCCCCGCAAGCTGTGGTGAATGGCATTGAGCAGGAGGTTTTCCACCAGCCGCCTCAGCTGGGCTGCGTCGCCATGCAGCCGGTGCGGTCGCCATTGGGCGTCCTGGCCGAAGCTGAGCCGCAGGGTGAGCTGCCGCTCCTCCGCCAGTGCCGAAAGCTCCCGGATCACCTCCTCCACCAGGCCGGTGAATTCAAGCCCCACCGGTTGGATGACAAGACCCTCCGCATCGTTGCGGTAGACCTCCAGCAGGGTCTGGATCTGGGCCAAGGCGCGGCTCTGGCCCCGTTCGATCGTGGCCAGAGCCCTGGCCACCAGGGCCCCATCGCTGCGCTGATGGGCTGTGGCGAGGCTGCGGGTGGTGGCGATCGTTCCGAGGATCGGTGTTTTCAGGTCATGGGCGAGGGTGGCCACGAAATCCCGGCGCAGGTCTTCCACCGCCAGCTGTCCCTCCAGGTCGAGCCGTTGCCGTTGCAGGGCCTGGATGCGCAGGCACTGATGGGCGGTGAGCACCAGGGCGCCGCAGACCAGCAGCCGGTTGGTGAGCACAGCCCCATCGAACAGCAGCGGTCCGGGGATCAGCAGATTGGCCAGGGTGAGGCTGCAGGCCACCGCCGTGGCAGCCCAGAGCTTGCGGGGTTGAGCGGTGGTGCCCAGCCGCAGCAGCGGGATCACATACAGGTAGGCGAGCACCACCTCGGTGGGGGTGAGCACCTCCACCACCGCCACGGCGATGGTCATGATCAGCACGGTGCTGCCCGGCTCGGCCAGGGGGCCTATAGCTCGCGGTAGAGGGCCCCTCGCCCGATTCATACCCACCGGCAGATGCGGACGTCCTGGCGCCCGGCGGAAAGTGACTGAGTTCACCACAGCGGACCCTACCGCCCATGACCGACTGGTTTCAGGTCGTCGTCTTTGTGGCCCTCGTTCTCGCCACGGCACCCGTGCTGGGCAATCACCTCTTTCAGGTGTTCGATGGCCAGCCCCAGCCCCTGTTCGATCGCTGGCTGACGCCCTTGGAAAACGGTGTGCTGCGCCTGGTCGGGGAGCGCGGCCGCCCGGCCGAGCAGGCCTGGGACTACCTGAGGCCCCTGTTGCTCAGCAACCTGCTCTTCGGGCTTCTCGCGCTTGGCTTTCTTCTGCTCCAGCCCCCCTGGCTCAATCCCCAGGGGCTGCCGCCGATGCGCTGGGACACGGCCCTGCACACGGCGATCTCCTTTCTCACCAACACCGACCAGCAGCACTACACGCCGGAGCAGAGCCTCAGTGACCTGAGCCAGCTCGGGGCGTTGCAGTTCCTGTTCTTCACCTCGGCGGCCACGGGCCTGGCGGTGGGCTTCGCCTTCATCCGCGGCCTCTGCGGCCGCCCCCTGGGTAACTTCAACTCCGATCTGCTCCGCGCCATCACCCGGGTGCTGATCCCGCTCAGCTTCCTGTTCGCCCTGGTGCTGCTGGTCAACGGTGCGCCGATGACGCTCGCGGGTCCGGTGACGCTCAAGACCCTGGAGGGTGCCGATCAGATCCTGGTGCGCGGCCCGGTGGCCGGCTACGAGGCGATCAAGCAGATCGGCGAGAACGGTGGTGGCTTCTTCGGTGCCAACTCCGCCCACCCCTTCGAGAACCCCAACCCGTTCACCAACCTGCTGGCGATGGTGGCGATGTTCGCCGTCCCTGCCGCCACGATCGACGCCTTCGGGCGCTTCCTGGGCAATCGCCGTCAGGCCACGTTGCTGCTGGTGCTCGTGACGGTGCTCTTTCTGGCGCTGGCGGCGGTGGCGATCAAAGCCGAGCAGGGGGGCAATCCCCTGCTGGCCGCCTGGCTCAGCGGGCCCAACCTCGAGGGCAAGGAGGTGCGATTCGGCGCCGGCATCACCGCCCTGTTCGCCACGATCACCACCGGCTCGATGACCGGCGCGGTCAACGGCGCCATGGATTCACTGCTGCCTCTGGGGGGGCTGGTGCCGCTGTTCAACCTGTTTCTGCAGGTGATCTTCGGCGGCCAGGGCACCGGTGTGGCCTACCTGCTGGTGTTCCTGATCCTCACGGTGTTTCTCACCGGCCTGATGGTGGGGCGCACCCCCGAGCTGTTCGGCCGCAAGGTGGAGAAGGGGGAGATCGTCTGGAGCAGCCTGATCCTGCTGATCCATCCGCTGTTCGTGCTGGTGCCGGCGGCGATCACCCTCGCCTACGCCCCCAGCCTCTCCGGGATCAGCAACCCTGGGTCCCACGGCATCAGCCAGGTGGTCTACGAGTACGCCTCGGCGTCGGCCAACAACGGCAGCGGTTTCGAGGGTCTGGGTGATGGAACGCTCTGGTGGAACCTCAGCACGATCGTCAGCCTGCTGGGGGGTCGCTACCTGCCGATCGCGGCCCTGCTGCTGCTGGCGGCTGGTTTCGCCCGCAAGACCAAGGTGCCGCCCGGCCCCGGCACCCTCGCCACCGACACCGCTCTGTTCACCGTGGTGACCGGGGTGGTGATCCTGATCCTGGGGGCGCTCACGTTTTTCCCGGTGCTGGCCCTCGGGCCGATCGCCGAAGCCTTTTCGCTGACAGGAGCCCGATGACAACCCTGCAACCGCCGATTTTTCCCCGCATGCCGCGGGGCCGCCGCGACCAGCGGCGCTACACCGAGCGTCCCAGCAGCGACGGCCTGCTGGGCCGGGCCGTGGTGCAGTCGTTCGTGAAGCTCGACCCGCGCCTCACCGCGCGCAATCCGGTGATGTTCGTGGTCTGGTGCGGCACGCTCGTGACCCTGGCCGCCACGCTGGAGCCGCGCCTGTTCGAGCTCAGCCCCGAGGCGCCGGGCCGGGGCTTCAATGCCCTGCTCAGCCTGATCCTGCTGGCCACCCTGCTGTTCGCCAACTTCGCCGAAGCGTTGGCGGAAGGCCGCGGCAAGGCCCAGGCCGATGCCCTGCGCCGCACCCAGGCCAGCACCCAGGCCAGGCGGCTGCTGCCCGATGGCAGCGAAGCGCTGGTGGATTCCAGTGCCCTGCGCCGGGGCGATCAGGTGTGCGTCAGCCAGGGGGAAATGATCCCCGCCGACGGGGAGGTGGTCGATGGGGTGGCGGCGGTGGATGAATCGGCGATCACCGGCGAATCGGCCCCTGTGCTCAAGGAAGCGGGTTCCGATGTGGCCAGTTCCGTCACGGGCGGCACGCGGGTGGTGTCCGACATGCTTCTGATCCGCATCACCGCCGACCCTGGCAAGGGCTTCATCGATCGGATGATCGCTCTGGTGGAGGGGGCCGAGCGCAGCAAGACCCCCAACGAGATCGCCCTGACGGTGCTGCTGGCGGTGCTCACCCAGGTGTTCCTGATCGCCGTGGCCACCCTGCCGCCGGTGGCCGCCTACATCGACAGCCCCACGCCGGTGGTGGTGCTGGTGGCCCTGCTGGTGGCGCTGATTCCCACCACGATCGGCGGCCTGCTCAGTGCCATCGGCATCGCCGGCATGGACCGGGTGGCGCAGTTCAACGTGATCGCCACCTCCGGCCGCGCCGTGGAGGCCTGCGGCGATATCACCACCCTGGTGCTCGACAAGACCGGCACGATCACGCTCGGCAACCGCCTGGCCGAGGAGTTCCTGCCGGTGGGCGGCCACAGCGAGCGGGAGCTGGCCACCACCGCCCATGCCGCCAGCTGGTTTGACAACACGCCGGAGGGCAAGTCGATCGTGCGCCTGGCCGAGAAGCTCGATGCCCTCACAGCCCTGCCGATGGACACGGCCACGGGGCTGGATTTCTCAGCGCGCACGCGCATGAGCGGCACCGATCTGGCCGATGGCAACGAACTGCGCAAGGGGGCCGTCGAGGCGATCAAGGGGTTCGTGCGCTCCCGGGGCGGCACGGTGCCCGCCGACCTCGATGCGGCCTACGAGCGGGTGTCACGGCTGGGGGGCACGCCCCTGGCGGTGTGCTGGAACGCCGAGATCCATGGGGTGATCTACCTCAAGGACATCATCAAGCCCGGCATGCGCGAACGCTTCGACCAGCTGCGGCGCATGGGCATCCGCAGCGTGATGCTCACCGGCGACAACGCCATCACCGCCGGGGTGATCGCTCGCGAGGCCGGCGTCGACGACTTCATCGCCGAGGCCACCCCGGAAGACAAGATCGCCGTGATCCAGGCGGAGCAACGGCTCGGGCGGCTGGTGGCGATGACCGGCGATGGCACCAACGACGCCCCCGCCCTGGCCCAGGCGAACGTGGGGGTGGCGATGAACTCCGGCACCCAGGCCGCCAAGGAGGCGGCCAACATGGTGGATCTCGATTCCGATCCCACCAAGCTGATCGACATCGTGACGATCGGCAAGCAGCTGCTGATCACCCGCGGGGCGCTCACCACCTTCTCGATCGCCAACGACGTGGCCAAGTACTTCGCGATCCTGCCGGCCCTGTTCGGCAAGGCGGGCCTGGCGCCGCTGAACCTGATGGACCTGGCCAGCCCCCAGTCGGCGATCCTCTCGGCGATGGTGTTCAACGCCCTGATCATTCCCGCCCTGGTGCCCCTGGCCCTCAAGGGGGTGGCCTTCCGGCCGTCCACGGCCGATCAGCTGCTGCGGCGCAACCTGCTCGTCTACGGGCTGGGGGGTCTGGTGGTGCCGTTCATCGGCATCAAGCTGATTGATCTGGCCGTCTCCGCCCTGCGACTGGTCTGAGCTGCCGCGCCATTCAGGCCGCTCCGCTCAGGCCGATCCGTGCCTTTGTTCTGACTCCCCGCCCGCCCATCACCCGCCCATCACCCGCCCTTCCCCCGACCCATGGCTTCTTCGTCTGGTCTCCTGAGTAAACCGCTGTTCTGGCTGCCCCTGATGCTGGTCCTGGGCACCGTCCTGGCCGCACCCCTGTTCGGCTCCAGTCCCAGCCCTCTGCAGTCCACCGCTCTGGCCCTGCTGCTCAGCGGCACCGTGGTGCTCTCGGGCTACCTGTTCGTTGTGATCTTTCAACCGGAGCGCTTCTGATGTCCGTTCTGCGAGAGGCCTTCAAGGCCCTGCGGCTCACCGCCGTGCTCTGGCTGCTCACCGTGGTGATCTACACCCTGCCGCTGCTGGCGGTGGGCCAGGGCCTGTTCCCCGCCCAGGCCAACGGCAGCCTGCTGCGCAATGCGGGCGGCCAGGTGATCGGATCCAGCCTGATCGGCCAGCCGTTCGCTTCCGATCGCTACGTCTGGAGCCGTCCGAGCGCCGTCGACTACAGCACCGGCAAGACGGCTCCTACCTCCGCCCCCAGCAACCTTGGCCCCACCAACCCCGATCTGGTCAAACGGATCAGGGAAACGGCCGCCACCTACGCCCAAGCGGGCCTCGCCAGGCCCGCCGCTGATCTGCTCTATGCCTCCGGTTCGGGGCTCGACCCCCACATCACCCCGGAAGCCGCACGTCAGCAGATTCCGCGGCTGGCCGCAGCCCGGTCCCTGCCCAGCGCCCAGCTGGAGCAACTGATCCTGCGACACACCCAGGGGCGTGTGCTGGGCTTGATCGGTGAACCGCGGGTGAACGTGCTCACCCTCAACCATGCCCTCGATCAGCAGCGGCCGTGATCCGGCTGCCCAGGGGCCAGGGGCGGCACAAGCTGTTCATCGGCATGGCCCCCGGCGTGGGCAAAACCTTTCGCATGCTGCAGGAGGCCCAGGAGCTCAGGCGGGAGGGGGTTGATGTGGTGGTCGGGGTGCTCGAAACCCACGGCCGCCGCGATACGGCCCGCCAGGCCGAGGGGCTGGAGCTGGTGCCGCGGCGACGGCTCGTTCACCAGGGGGTGTGCCTGGAGGAGATGGACGTGGCGGAGATCCTGGCCCGCCGCCCCCAGCTGGTGCTGGTGGATGAACTGGCCCACACCAACGTGCCGGGCAGCGAGCGTCCCAAGCGCTGGCAGGACGTGGCGGTGCTGCTGGCCGCCGGCCTCGACGTGTACTCCACGGTCAACATCCAGCACCTGGAGAGCCTCAACGACCAGGTGGCCCAGCTCACCGGTGTGGTGGTGCGCGAGCGACTGCCCGATCGGGTGCTGCAGCAGGCCGAGGAGGTGGTGCTGGTGGATGTCACCCCCGAGACCCTGCAGGAGCGCCTGCGGGATGGCAAGGTCTACGCCGCCGCAAAGGTGGACCAGGCCCTGGCCCACTTCTTCCGGCGCTCCCACCTGGTGGCGCTGCGGGAGCTGGCCCTGCGGGAAGTGGCTGACCGGGTGGAGGAGGACGGCCCGCCGGCCAGGGGGCTGCGCGAGCGGGTGATGGTGTGCCTCTCCACCTATCCCGGATCGAACCGGCTGCTGCGCCGCGCCGCCCGCCTGGCTGGCTTCATGGATGCGCCGCTGCTGGTGCTCACCGTGCTGGATCCCGCCCGCTTTCTGAGCAAGGAGCAGGCGGTGCGGCTGGAGGAATCAATCAAGCTCTGTGAGGATTTCGGCGCCGAGTTCCTGCGCATCGACAGTGATGACGCGCTCGGCACGATCGCGCACATCGCCGGCGAACGCGGCATCACCCAGATCGTGCTGGGCCAGACCCTGCGCTCCCGCCCCCAGGCCTTTCTGCGGCGCACACTCTCCGAGAAGCTCCAGCACCGGCTCAAGGGCCAGGCGGTGGATCTGCACCTGATCTCGATCGATGCGGGCCAGGCCTCGCCGGGCCTGCCGGAGGCGCCGGGGCAGGACGTCGATCATCAGAATTAGCCTGTTGCGGCCTGCCATTCCGCGGCACAACAAGCACGCCGGTTGGCGTGATCCGCCTGACCATGACCCTTGCCAGATCGGCGCTCGGGCCGTCACCCCAGCCGCCGCCAGGGCCCACCACCGTTTCCTTCCGCGCGGCCGCCCGCTACTGGCTGGAGCTGGGGCTGATCAGTTTCGGCGGGCCCGCCGGCCAGGTGGCGCTGATGCACAGCGAGGTGGTGGAACGGCGCCGCTGGCTCTCGGAGCGGCGGTTCCTGCATGCGCTCAACTACGCCATGGTGCTGCCGGGGCCGGAAGCGCAGCAGCTGGCCACCTACATCGGCTGGCTGATGCACGGCATCCCCGGCGGCCTGGTGGCGGGAAGCCTGTTCATCCTGCCCTCGTTGCTGCTGCTGATCCTGCTCTCGGCGATCTACGCCAGCTGGGGCCAGCTGCCGCTGCTGGTGTCGGTGTTCTGGGCGCTCAAGCCTGCCGTGACGGCGATCGTGATCCAGGCGGCCTGGCGGCTGGGCCGTCGCACTCTCCATAACAAGGCGCTGCTGCTGCTGGCGCTGCTGGCCTTTGCCGGCCTCACCCTGTTGCGGCTGCCCTTTCCGCTGATCATCGCTGCGGCGGCCCTGGCCGGTTGGCTCGGCGGCCGCTGGCGCCCCCGGTTGTTCTCTCCCCCCGGCGGCGGCGGCCATGGCAGCGGGCCCCTCGATGCCGGCGCCCAGCCGGAGGTGCCGGAGTTGCCCCCCCTCCATGGCGACACCACCCCAACACCAGAGCACGCCCGCTTCGACCGCCGCCGGCTGGCGCTGATCCTGCTGGCCGGACTGCTGGCGCTGGCGCTGCCGCTGGCGGCGCTCAGCAGCTTCGGCGGCTGGGATGGGCTGCTCGCCACCATGGCCCGCTTCTTCAGCCGGGTGGCCCTGCTCAGTTTCGGTGGTGCCTATGCCGTGCTGCCCTACGTGGCCCAGGGGGCGGTGGAGCAGCACCAGTGGCTGGGCGCCACGCAGATGATCGACGGGCTGGCCCTGGGTGAAACCACGCCGGGGCCGCTGATCATGGTGGTGACCTTCGTGGGCTTCATGGGCGGCTGGAACACCGCCAGCGCCAACCCCCTGCCGCTGGCGGTGCTGGCGGCACTCACGGTCACCTGGTTCACCTTCCTGCCATCGTTCCTGTTCATCCTGGCCGGGGGGCCGCTGGTGGAGGCCAGCCGTGGGGACATCCGCCTCAGTGGGCCACTCACGGCGATCACCGCAGCGGTGGTGGGGGTGATCGCCAACCTGGCGGTGTTCTTCGCCGGCCATGTGCTCTGGCCCCAGGGAATGGGCGGGCGCTTCGATCCGCTGGCGCTGGCCCTGATCGTGCTGGCCGCCTGGCTGCTGATCGCCAGGCGCTGGCCGGTGCTGCGCCTGATCGCCGCCGCCGCCCTGGTGGGGCTGCTCACCAGCCCCCTGCAAAGCTGAAAGGCGCCAGCCTGCCCTGGTCGATGGCCTTACCCAGCCGGGAGCTGATCGCTGAAATCCTGCAACGCAGCGGTGAGCACGGGCTGCTGGTGGCGATCGCCATGGCGCTGGCCCTGGCGATCAGCCTGCCGGCTGGCCTCTGGATCCATGGCCATCGGCGCTGGTCGGCGCCGGTGCTGGCCCTGGCGAACACCATTCAGACCATCCCCAGCCTGGCGGTGTTCGGCCTGCTGATCACCGTGCCGCTGCTGGGTGGAATCGGACCGGTGCCCGCCGTGGTGGCCCTGGTGCTCTATGCGCTGCTGCCGCTGCTGCGGGCCACCGTGACCGGCCTGGACGGGGTGCCCCCCGGCCTGCGGGAGGCGGGCCGTGCCCTCGGCCTGACCGACGCCCAGGTGCTGCGCCATGTGGAGCTGCCCCTGGCCCTGCCGGTGATCGTGGCTGGAATCCGGGTGGCCACGGTGATCAGCGTGGGGGTGGCCACGATCGCGGCGGCCATCGGCGGCGGCGGGCTGGGGGTGTTCATCTTCCGCGGCATCGCCACGGTGAACAACGGCCTGATCCTGGCGGGGGCGATTCCGGCCGCCCTGATGGCGTTGCTGGCCGATGCGGCGATCGGTCGCCTGCAGGGGTGGTCACCGCGGCGGCGCCCGCTGCTGCTGGTTGCCGCGCTCGGGGGCCTGCTGATCACGCTTGCCAGCACGGCGGCCCTGCAACTGGGGCCGTTCACCGCCGGAGCGCCCCGCCAGCAGACGATCACGATCGGCTCGAAGAGTTTCACCGAGCAGATCCTGCTGGGGGAACTGCTGGCCCAGCAGATCGAGCGCCACAGCGCCCTGCGGGTGAAGCGGCAGTTCAGCCTGGGCGGCACCGCCATCTGCCAGGAGGCCGTGCGCAGCGGCCGCATCGATGGCTACGTGGAGTACACCGGCACCGCCTGGACGACGATCCTGCGGCAACCCCCCCTGCGCAACGCCCAGGCGGTGTGGGAGCGGGCCCGGCGCCTCTATCGGCAGCGCTTCGATCTCACCATGTTCCCGTCCCTGGGCTTCGAGAACACCTTTGCGATCCTGGTGCGTCAGGACACGGCGAAGCAGTGGCAGCTGCGCACGATTTCCGATGCCGCACCCCACAGCCCCCGGTGGCGGGCGGGCTTCGGCTATGAGTTCCTCAACCGCCCCGACGGCTACGCCGGCCTGGTCCGCGCCTACGGGCTGCGCTTTGCCGCCAGACCCGCCTCGATGGACCTGGGCCTCACCTACCGCGCCCTGGCTGAGGGCCAGGTCGATCTGATCGCCGGCGATTCCACCAACGGCCTGATCAACAGCCTGGGGCTGCAGCCGCTGCGCGACGACCGCCATTACTTCCCCCCCTACCAGGCGGTGCCGGTGTTCAACGGGGAGAGCCTGCGGCGCCATCCCGCGCTGGCCCCGGCGATCGAGCAGCTCAGTGGCCGCCTCGATGCGGCGACCATGCGGCAGCTCAACGCCGCGGTGGATCTGGAGGGGAAACCGGTGGAGCAGGTGGTGCGGGGCTATCTGGAGCAGCTGGAGCGGAGCACCCCTCCAGGGATCTCGACAGGGAGCTCGACAGGGAGCTTGACCCCGAGCGCCGGAGCCGTCGGCTGAGACCGGCTCAGAGAATCTGGGCGAGGAACTGGCGGCTGCGTTCGTGCTGGGGGTTGGTGAAGAAGATCTCCGGCGGCGCCTCCTCCACGATCCTTCCCTCCGACATCAGCACCACCCGGTGGGCCACCTCCCGCGCGAAGCCCATCTCGTGGGTCACCACCACCATGGTCATGCCATCGGCGGCGAGGGCCTTCATCACCTCCAGCACTTCTCCCACCATCTCGGGGTCGAGGGCGCTGGTGGGCTCATCGAACAGCAGGATGCGGGGCTCCATGCAGAGGGAACGGGCGATCGCCACCCGCTGCTGCTGGCCACCGGAGAGCTGGCCGGGATACTTGGCGGCCTGCTCGGCGATGCCGACCCGCTCCAGCAGCGCCATCGCCTGGCGCTCCACCTCGGCGCGGCGCCGCTTGCGGACCAGCACCGGCGCCAGGCAGAGGTTCTGCAGCACGGTGAGGTGTGGGAAGAGGTTGAACTGCTGAAACACCATGCCGGTTTCGCAGCGGATCGCATCGATGTTGCGCAGGTCGTTGGAGAGGGCGATCCCGTCCACGCTGATCGAGCCGGCCTGGAACTCCTCCAGGGCGTTGAAGGTGCGGATGAAGGTGCTTTTACCGGAACCCGATGGCCCCATGATCACCACCACCTCGCCCTTGCTCACGCTCAGGTCCACCCCCCGCAGGGCATGGAAGCCGTTGGGGTACCACTTCTCGACGCCACGGGCTTCGATCATCAGCTGGCTGGCGGTCATGGCTCAGGCGGGGGTGTTGGAGGGATCGAGGCGGCGTTCGAGGGCCCTGCTGCCGAGCCCCAGGGCGGCACAGCAGCACCAGAACAGCACAGCCAGGGTGAGATACACCTCGGCGTTCTTGCCGAGGAACTCGGGATTGGCCATCACGGTGCGGGCCGTGCCGAGCAGTTCGAGCAGGCCGATCAACGACAGCAGGGTGGTGTCCTGCAGCAGGGAGATGAATTGCCCCACGGTGGCGGGCAGGGCGATGCGCAGGGCCTGGGGCAGCACCACATGCTGCAGGGCCTGTGGCACGCTCAGCCCGAGCGAGCGGGCCGCTTCCTGCTGACCACCCGGCACGGAGGCCAGCCCGGCCCGCACCGCCTCGGCCACGTAGGCGCCACAGAAGAAGGTGAGCACCCAGGCCGCCCGCCAGACCCGATCAGGGGCCAGGCCGCCGGGCAGCAGGAAGCCGAGGATGTTCTGGCCGAGGAACAGCAGGGTGATCAGCGGGGCGCCGCGGATGAATTCGATGTACAGAACCGAGCCCCAGCGCAGCAGGGGCAGTTCGCTGCGCCGTCCCAGGGCCATCAGCACGCCGATCGGAAAGCTGGCCAGGATCGCGAAGCTGGCCATCAGCACCGTGAGCAGCAGCCCGCCCCATTCGGAAGGCGGCACCTGGATCAGCCCCAGTCCGCCACTGATCAGCACCATGCCCAGCAGGTAGAGCAGGGGCCAGATCAGCGGCACCCAGCGCAGCAGCCCGGCCGGCAGCCGGCGGCCCCAGCGCCCCGAGGCCCAGCGCAGGATCAGCAGCAGGGCGGTGATCGCCCACCAGCGCAGCTGCAGTGGGAGGGCGAGCCCCAGGGCGGCGGGCCCCCAGGCGGCAAGGAAGGCCAGCACCGCCACGGCGATCCGGTCGTTGCCGGGCCAGAGCACGCCGCTGCGGTCGGCCCGGGGGTTGGCCCGCAGCAGCCCCCAGCTCAGCCCGGTGGCCATCGCCAGCAGGGCCACCAGCAGCCAGATCCGCCATTGCTGCTCCAGGGGATAGCGGCCCAGGGCAAACAGGGTGGTGTTGGCCTGGATCACCACCCACTGGGCCTGGCCGAAGGCCCAGCGCAGCAGGCCGGCCACCGCCGCGCCGATCAGCACCAGCAGGCCGACACTGATCACCCCGTCGGAGCGGCTGGCGAACAGTTCGCGGCGCAGGGAGGCCAGCAGGGAGTCGGCTGCCTTCATCGTTCGCGGATCTGCACGAGCTGGTTGAGACCATTCATCAGCAGGGAGATGACCAGGTCGATCACCAGGTAGGCGCCGAGCAGCAGCAGGAACACTTCAAGGGCGCGGCCCGTCTGGTTGAGGGTGGTCTCAGCCACGGAATAGAGATCGGCGTAGCCCACCGCCACCGCCAGGGCGGAGTTCTTGGCCAGGGAGATGTACTGGCTGTTCAGGCCCGGAATGATCACCGGCAGGGCCTGGGGCAGCACCACCCTCCGCATGCTGGCTCCCCAGTGCAGCCCCAGTGATGTGGCCGCTTCCCACTGGCCTTTGGGCACCGCCGCGATGCCGCCGCGCACCACCTCGGCCACGAAGGCGCCGGTGTAGGTGATCAGGCCGGTGAGCAGGGCGGCGAACTCCACCGAGAAGCGCCAGGGCGCCTGCCACACCCCATTGACCAGCTCGGGCCCCTGCCAGCGCCAGCCTTCGGCGAACCAGGCCAGGTAGAGCCCTGATTTGGCCAGCACCACGCCCGGCAGCTGCAGCGCTTCGGTGCCGTTGCGGAAGGAGAGGAACACCACGAAATACCAGAACAGCAGCTGCAGCAGCAAAGGGATGTTGCGGATCAGCTCCACGTAGACCCTCCCCAGCCGCCGCACCAGGCCGTTGCCGCTGTAGGCGGCCATGCCGACGGCCGTTCCCAGCAGGGTGGCGCCGACCAGGCCGACCAGGATCGCCCGCAGGCTGTTGACCAGGCCCACCAGCAGGGCCCGCCAGTAGGGCATCGCGGCATCGAAGGGGATCAGGCTTTCGGCCACATCGAAGCTGGCCGGCTGCCCCAGCCAGCGCCAGCTGAGCAGCAGGCCAGCTGCGGTGAGATTGCGCACCAGGTTGCCCAGCAGCAGGGCGATCACCACCAGCACCACCAGACCGACGCCGCCCTGGACAAGCCAGGGAACGACGCGCCTGTCGCGCCACCAGGGAATCGCTCGGGGTTCAGGGGTCAAGGCAGGGGCCCGTTCAGCGGAAGGGGGGTGAATAGATCAGGCCGCCCTTGTTCCACTGGCGGTTCTCGGCCCGCTCCAGCCTGAGGGGAGAACCCGTGCCCACATTGCGCTCGAAGACCTCGCCGTAGTTGCCCACGGCGCCGACCACCTTGACGACGAAATCGGCGGGCAGACCGAGTTGCTTGCCGAAGTCGCCCTCCACGCCGAGGAAGCGGCGCAGATCGGCCTGATTGGGGTTGGCCTTGGCTTCGGCCAGCTTGGCGGCCACGTTCGCCTTGGTGATGCCGAGTTCCTCGGCCTGGAAGAGGGCGAAGACAGTCCAGCGGATCGCATCGGACCAGGCCGGATCACCGTTGACGCTGGCCGGGGTGAGCGGCTCCTTGCTCATCACTTCCGGCAGCAGCACATGGGCAGCGGGATCCGGGAAGCTGCTGCGCTTGGCGGCGAGCTGGGAGCGGTCGCTGGTCACGGCCACGCAACGGCCGCCCAGGTAGGCGGCATAGGTCTGGTCGCCGGTCTGGAACTTGAGCGGCGTGTAGGCGATGCCCTGCTCGCGCATGCGATCGGCCAGGTTGAGCTCGGTGGTGGTGCCGCTCTCCACGCAGATCGGCTTGCCGGCCAGATCCTTGAGGGTCCTGATGCCGCTGGCCACCGGCGCCATCAGGCCCTGGCCGTCAAAGAAGGTGGTGGGACCGAAGGAAATGCCGTTGCCGCCGGCCGAATCGCGGCTGAGGGTCATGGTGGTGTTGCGGGCCAGCATGTCCACCTCGCCACTGGCCAGGGCGGCGAAGCGCTCGGAGGAGTTCAGATCGCGGTACTCCACCTTGGCGGGATCGCCGAACAGGGCTGCCGCCACGGCCCGGCAGGTGTCGGCGTCGAGGCCGCTGTAGCTGCCATCGGGGCCGAGGAAGCTGAAGCCCGGCAGCTTGCCGTCCACCCCGCAGACCAGCTTGCCGCGGCTGCGGATCGTGTTCATCTTCTCGCTCTGCACACCACCACCGCCGCTCTCATCGGCGCAGCCACCGATGGCCAGGGCCAGCAGCAGGGGGGAGGAAGCGAGCAGGCGACGCAGACGAACCATGAACGGTGGCCTCAGGTGGGCGCAGTTTGCCAGTTGGAACCGCCCGGCGCCCGTCACAACGCCCACCGTCGCGATCGTCTTGCTTCGTGACGGGCCCTGCCGACCGATCAGCGGGATTCTTAGCCTGGATGATGGAATCGGAGCATCCGTTGAAGAAGCACCACAAGACCACCCTGCGCGCCCTGTTCGCCCATCCCCTCAGCCATGGGGTGAGGGTGTCGCAGGTGGAGGCCCTGCTGCGCAGCCTGGGGGCCGAGGTTCAGGAGCTGGATGGCCGGCGCCTGCGGCTCCGATTCCCCCAGGGAGGCGAAACCTGGATTCACAGTGGCAGCGGCCTCAAGCAGCCCGACCTTGATGGCGACGCGGTTCTCAGGGTCCGTCACTTTCTAGAGGAAGCCGGGGTGTCGCCTGGGCATGAGGAGGCCGAGCCCGATTCCCCCCGAGGTGATCAGAGCCATCGCCTGGTGCTTCATCTCGACCACAGCCGCACGGATGTGTTTCGGCTCGAGGGCGATGAGGTGGAGCATGCGGCCCTGAAACCCCATGGGCTCTGGGGCTCGGGCGAGAATCTCTCCCACCGCCATGATCGCGACATCGCCGGCCAGCGGGCCCCCCTTGACAGTGACTACCTGGCCCGGATCAGCGAGGCGATGACCGGGGCCGATACCGTGCTGCTGCTGGGCCATGGCACCGGCAGCAGTGATCTGCGCCAGGTTCTTCTCCACTACCTCCACAGCCACCGGCCTGATCTGCTCGATCGGATCGTCGGGGTGGTCACCGTTGATGACGGCGGACTCAGCGACGAGGGGCTGCTGGCGATCGCCCGGGAGCACTTCGGCAACCAGCCGCACCGCAGGCCCCTGCGGGTGCCGGGCCAGGAAGCGCTCCAGGGCTGACCCCGATGCCGGCCCGCCCTGACGGTCTGATCCTGCGCAGCCCCGACGACTGGCATGTGCACCTGCGCGACGGTGATCTGCTGCGCAGTGTGGCGGGCGCGACCGCGAGGCTGTTCGCGCGGGCGATCGTGATGCCCAACCTGGATCCACCGATCACCACGGTGGCGGCGGCCGCGGCCTATCGGCAGCGGATCCTCGCGGCCCTGGGCGATCGGGCCGCGGCCAGCTTCACCCCGCTGATGACGGCCTATCTCACCGACCGGATCGAACCGGCTGAACTGGAGCGGGGCTTCGCCGCCGGTGTGTTCACGGCCGCCAAGCTCTACCCGGCCCACGCCACCACCAATTCAGCCGCCGGGGTGAGCGATCTGGAGCGGATCGCGCCGGTGCTTGCCATCATGGAGCGGATCGGCATGCCGTTGCTGATTCACGGCGAGGTGAGTGATCCGGAGGTCGACATCTTCGATCGCGAAGCGGTGTTCCTGGAGCGCCATCTCGTCGGCCTGCTGGCGCGGTTCCCTGGCCTGAAGATGGTGCTGGAGCACATCACCACGGCCGATGCCGTGGCCTTCGTGCAGGGTGCCGGCGCCAATCTGGCCGCCACGATCACCCCCCACCATCTGCAGATCAACCGCAACGCGATGTTCCAGGGGGGGCTGCGGCCTCACGCCTATTGCCTGCCGGTGGCGAAGCGGGAACTGCACCGGCTGGCTCTGCGCTGGGCCGCCACCTCCGGCAACCCGAAGTTCTTCCTCGGCACCGATTCAGCCCCCCACCCGCGCGGCGCCAAGGAGTCGGCCTGCGGCTGCGCCGGGATCTACAACGCCCCCCATGCGCTGGAGAGCTACGCCCAGGTGTTCGACCAGGAGGGGGCCCTGGAGCGTCTGGAGGGCTTTGCCTCGGAGTTCGGCCCCCGCTTCTACGGCCTGCCGCTCAACACCGGCACGGTGGAGCTGGTGCGGCAGCCGCAGCTGGTGCCGCAGACGATCGGCGTCGGCGCTGAGCAGCTTGTGCCCTTCCAGGCGGGTGAAACCCTGGCCTGGCGCCTAGCGGGCCCGGCCTGACGACTGGCCAGCGCCGAGCAGGGAGGCCTGGCTGTCGCTGAGGCGTCCGGCCGCATGGAGCACGGCGATGATCCGGCTGATGCTGAGCACCGGATGGCAGCGGTAGCCCGAGCGGGCCAGGCGCTCGATCGCATCACCGCCGTGGTCGATCAGCACCACCACATCGCGCACCTTCAGGCCCGAGGATTCGAGCTTGGCGATGCCATCGAGCACGCTGCCCCCGGTGATCAGGATGTCGTCCACCACCACAGCTGTTTCCCCTTCGTTGAAATCCCCCTCGATCAGGCGGCGGGCGCCGTGGGCCTTCACCTCCTTGCGGGGGTAGATCAGCGGGGTGTGCAGCTGCAGGGACAGACCGGTGGCGGTGGGCAGGGATCCATAGGGGATGCCGGCGATGCGCTGGAAGATCAACCCCTCCATCTGGCCGGCGTAGGCATGCAGCACCTGGTGGAAGACGTTGGGATTGGAGATGATCTGGCGCAGATCGATGTAGTAGTTGAAGATGGCACCGGAGGCCTGGACGTAATCACCGAAGAGCAGGCAACCCAGATCGAACAGGGCCAGGATCAGCTCGGCGAGGGGATCGGCCGAAGGCAGCGGTTCGGGCGCTGGTAACCAGAGGGCGCACTGATTTTCACTGCGGTCTTCAAGGCGGTGCCGCATCGCCTCGATCTGCAGGCGCAGCTCGAGGGTGCCCTGTTCCATGCCCTCCTCCACCAGCAGGTGCTGGGGCAGGGGGAGAAGCAGACCATCGGCCGAGGCGGTGAGGCCGGCCTGGAGCAGGGTCTCCAGCCGCTCCTCCTCCTCCCAGAGGCTGCGCAGGATCACAAATCGCTGCGGTGCCGCCTGGCGCACCCGGGCCAGCACGACCGGATCGCTGGTGCCCACTTCGAGCAGCAGTTGCTCGGCCGTTCCCCAGAGCTGGCATTCGCGCACGATCTTCAGGTAGAGCGGATCGCTGGCGTCCGGGTGGTGCTGAAACAGGCGCGAGGCGGCGTTGGAGCTGTGGCAGGACACCACCACGGCCCGGTCGGGGTAGAGCAGGAAGGGGGCGACGATGTCCTGGCCGGGCAGGGGCGAGAGGGTGATCGCATCGACACCCAGCTCGGCGAACACGTAGTGGGCCAGGGCCGAGGAGGTGTTCAGATCGCTGTGCTTCGCATCGAGGATCAGCGGGACATCCAGCGGCACCAGCTCCCGCACCTCATGCAGCAGCTCGATGCCGATCGGGCCGAGCGCCTGGTAGAAGCCGAGGCTGGGCTTGTAGGCGCAGACGTTCTCGACAGTTGCCTCGATCACCGCCTTGATCCAGCGGCGGGCCTGGGCGAGGAAGGAGCCGCTGCCCGGGTGATGCCGGCTCCAGGTCTGCAGCATCTCCGGGTTGGGATCCAGCCCCGTGATCAGCAGCGACTGGCGGCTGGCCATCACCTCGGCGAGTTTGACGAAGAAGCTCATGGGGTCCGCTCGCAGGCCAGCGCCAGGGACTGGCGGCTGGGGACCATCATGGAGAGGAGACACGGCCCCCTGCCGACCTTTGAACCGATCCAACCCCATGGGCCGCTGGCTCGGGATGCTCCTGGTTCTGCTGGTTCCCGCCCTGGGTTGCGCCGCCAGCGACGACGTTGCGCCGGTGACCCTGAAGGCCGTTGTGGGGGGATTGGAGCACCCCTGGGGAATGGCCTGGCTGCCGGACGGGGCCCTGCTGATCACCGAGCGGCCGGGCCGGCTGCGGATCGTGCGCGGCGGAGTGCTCGACCCCACCCCGATCGCCGGCCTGCCGCCCGTGCTGGCCATCGGACAGGGCGGGCTGCTGGATGTGGCTCTCGATCCTGATTTCGAGCGCAATCGCTTTCTCTATCTGAGCTATGCCGCCGGCACGATCGAAGCCAACGGCACCCGGGTGGCGCGGGCCCGGTTCGACGGCCGGGCGCTGAGGGATCTTCAGGTGATCGCGGCCGTGCCCCAGAGCAAGGCAGGCGGCCAGCATTTCGGCTCCCGCCTGCTCTGGCTTCCCGATCGGAGTCTGCTGGTGTCGATCGGGGATGGGGGTAACCCACCGGTGCAACTGGATGGACAACTGATTCGCCTGCAGGCCCAGAACCGCTCCAGCGCCCTGGGCAAGGTGCTGCGGATCCGCTCCGACGGGGCGCCGGCCCCCGGCAATCCCTTCCCCTCCGGCCCTGGCGTCGCTCCGAAGGTGTGGAGCTATGGCCACCGCAATGTGCAAGGGCTCGCCCACGACCCCGGCACCGGCCGGGTCTGGGTGAGCGAGCACGGCTCCCTGGGCGGTGACGAACTGAACCTGGTGGAAGCGGGCGGGAACTACGGCTGGCCCCGGGTCACCCACAGCCGGGAGTACGGCGGGGGGCCGATCGCGCCGGCCCAGTCGGCAGCAGGGCTGATCGATCCCCGCCGGGTCTGGACCCCAGCCATCGCGCCCTCCGGGCTGGCGGTCTACAGCGGCGACCGCTACCAGGGCTGGCGGGGGAATCTGTTTGCCGGCGGACTGGTATCGCGGGACCTGCGCCGGATCAGCCTCGATGCCTCAGGAACGGTGCTGGCGGAACAGGTGATCCCTATCGGCGAAAGGGTGCGCGATGTGCGGCAGGGCCCCGATGGCCTGCTCTACATGCTCACGGATTCAGCGGACAACGGGGAACTGATCCGGCTCGATCCGGTTGCCGGGCGATGAGGGCGCTGCCCGCTGAACACCCAGCCTTGTTCACACTGAAGCCATCCGTGGGCGATCTCGGCAGCAAATGCTGAGCTGGGCAAAACGGAGGGGGCGGGATTCGAACCCGCGGAGGCTTTCACCTCGCTGGTTTTCAAGACCAGAGCCATCAACCACTCGACCACCCCTCCAGGGGAGCATCACGGCCGTGCTGCCGGGATGTCAGCCGATTTTCCCATGCCACTGGCCATCGGGTTCAGGCCTCAGGCCACCACCGGCACCTGATACTGGGCGATGCGGGCGAAGCCGGCTGGATCGAGCGAGGCGCCGCCCACCAGCACCCCGTCGATGTCGCTCTGGGCCATCAGCTGGTCGATGTTCTCGGGCTTGACGGAACCGCCGTACTGCACCACCACTTCGGGGTGGCCCACCCAGCGGCGGATCAGGCCGCAGATCCGGTTGGCCTCCTCGGCGCCGCAGGTCTTGCCGGTGCCGATCGCCCAGATCGGCTCGTAGGCCACCACCAGGTGGTGGGGATCGAGATCCTCGAGGCTCTGCTCCACCTGGCGGCGGATCACCCGCTCGGTTTCGCCCGCTTCGTGCTGGGCGTCGGTTTCACCCACACACACGATCGGGATCAGGCCGGCCGCCTGGGCGCTGCGGGCCCGCAGGTTGATCTGCTCATCGCTCTCGCAGTGGAACTTGCGCGGTTCGCTGTGGCCCACGATCGCGTATGTAACGCCGTGCTCCAGCAGCATCGAGGCGGAGATCTCGCCGGTGTAGGCACCGCCGCCGTCCCAGTGCACGTTCTGACTGGAGAGCTTCACCGGGCTGCCGGCCACCGCCAGGCCGAGGGCCTCGATCGAGGTGAACGGCGGGGCCAGCACCACCACCCGGTCATCCGGCAGGTCGGTGATCAGCGGCAGAAACGCGGCGGCATAGGCCCGTGCTTCGGCGCAGGTCATGTGCATCTTCCAGTTGCCGGCGATCACCGCTTTGTGCACAGGAATCCCTACCGATGGAGCGAGAGCCAACTTAGGTCTCGGCAGGAACCGTGAGGGAGTGGCCGCCCAGCTCCACCCGGTCGCCTGCTGAGAGCTGCAGCCCGCGCCGACGCTCCACCGCCCCGTTCACCCGCACCTCCCCCTGCTGCACCCGGAACTTCGCCTCACCACCGGTGGCCACCACGCCCTGCCACTTGAGGAATTGATCGAGGCGCATGGATCGAATCGCCGCCGGAAGCGCCCCAGCAGCGCTGATAAGGTCTGCCGATGCTCGCACCCTCCTCGGCCGGTTTCCGTGGTCTGCTGCCGCTGCTTCAGCCCCACCGCCGCAGACTGTGGGCTGGTGGGGCCTGCATGCTGGTGTTCGTGGCCTGCTGGCCGCTGCTGGCTGCTCTGGCGGGGCAGTTGATTCCGGCGATCGGTGCCGGTGATTTCAGCAAGGTGCTGCGCGCGATCGGCCTGGCCCTGGCCGTGTTCCTGGTGCAGAAGCTCGCCCAGTTCGGCCAGGACACCCTGCTCGCCTCCCCGGCCCTGCAGGTGAGCCAGGCCCTGCGCAGCCAGCTGTTCGCCCGCCTGCAGCGACTGGAGTTCGGCGCCCTCGAGAAGCTTTCCGCCGGCGATCTCACCTATCGCCTCACCGAAGATGCCGACCGCGTCGGCGAGGTGATCTACAAGATGATCCAGGACACCACTCCCAGCCTGCTGCAGCTGGTGGCGGTGTTCGGCTACATGGTGTTCCTTGACTGGAAGCTGTCGATGGCGACCCTGCTGCTGGCGCCGCTTGTGGCGGTGCTGGTGAGCGCCTTCGGCGCCCGGGTGATGGGGGCGGCGGAGCGCAGCCAGAAGCAGGTGAGCGAACTGGCCGGCCTGCTGGGGGAGGCGATCAGTGGCCTGCCGCTGGTGCGCGCCTATGCCGCCGAACCCTGGTTGCAGGAGCGTTTCGAGCAGGAGATCGACCTGCACCGCCGTGCCCGCTACCGCACCCTCCGGCTGCTGGCGCTGCAGCATCCGGTGGTGGGCTTCATCGAAGCGGCGGGCATTCTCTCGGTGCTGCTGATCGGTGCGGCCCGCATCCAGGCCGGCGAGCTCGACAGCCGCGGCTTCAGCAGCTATGTGGCCGCCCTGCTGATGCTGATCGATCCGATCTCCCATCTCACCACCAACTACAACGAGTTCCAGCAGGGCCAGGCCTCCCTGCGTCGCCTCAGGGAGATCGAGGCGGAGGCGATGGAGATCCCCGACCATCCCGATGCCAGCCCGCTCGGGCCGGTGCGTGGTGAGTTGCGCCTCGATGGCGTCTGGTTCGGCTACGACCCCGGCCAGCCGGTGCTCCGCAACCTCGAGCTCACCGCGAAACCGGGTCAGCTGCTGGCGCTGGTGGGTCCCTCGGGCGCCGGCAAGAGCACCCTGTTCTCCCTGCTGCTGCGGTTCAACACCGCCCAGCGCGGCCAGGTGCTGCTCGATGGCAAGGATCTGGCCGGCCTGCGGGCCCGCGATCTGCGCCGGGCAGTGGCCCTGGTGCCCCAGCAGAGCAGTGTGTTCTCCGGCACGGTGGAAGAGGCGATCCGCTTCGGCCGCCCGGCCAGCCTGGAGCAGGTGCGTGAAGCGGCCCAGCTGGCCAATGCGGCCAGCTTCATCGAAGCGTTGCCCGGTGGCTATGCGGCGCGGATCGAGGAACGGGGCAGCAATTTCTCCGGCGGCCAGCTTCAACGGCTGGCCATCGCCCGCGCCGTGCTGGGCAACCCGGCGGTGCTGTTGCTCGATGAGGCCACCAGTGCCCTCGACGCCGAATCCGAGGAGGCGGTGCAACGGGGGCTGAGCCAGGCGATGGCCGGCCGCACGGTGCTGGTGATCGCCCATCGCCTGGCCACGGTGCAGGGGGCGGATCAGATCCTCGTGCTGGAGGCCGGGCGCATCATCGAGAGGGGCAACCACGACCAGCTGATGGCCCGACCCGGTCGCTACCGAGATCTCTGTGACCGCCAGTTGATCCGGGTCGCGGCCTGAGCGGAGGGGAGCTGCCGGCTCGCCCGTAACGTTGGTTGTCCCAGTGGTTCCCTGCCTTGACCGACGCCGCTTCCCTGCCCCCCGTGCTCACCTTCGAGGGCAGGCGCTACGACCTCAATGCCCTCCCCGATGACCTGAAGGAGCTGGTGCGGGGCATGCAGGTGGCCGATGCCCAGCTGCGCTTCCACGAAGACACCCTCAAGGTGCTCGCCGTCGGTCGCCAGTCGATGGCCTTCCAGCTCAATGAGCGGCTCAAGCAGATCGAAGCCCTTCCTGAAGGCGGCTGAATGCCGCTGTGTCGCCTCAGAGCGCGCCGAGCTGCTCGAAGCGGAAGGTCTGGCGGCTCGCTTCCAGGGTTTCGGTGCCGTTGCTGCCGGCTTCCGTTTCGACCACCCGCTCGCTGAGCACCCAGGGGCCCGCCTCGCCGAGGGGAACGAAGGTGTCGGTGAAGGTGCTCAGGCCCCCTCTGGCCGCCCCGGTGGCCGGATCGCTGTAGGCGCTGGTGTAGCTGCGGCTGAGATAGCCGGCGCCGGTGTCGGTGGTGGCTTTGGTGAAGATCGACACCACCGTGCCGTGGATGTGGCGGTGCACCATCGTCACCACGTCGTTCTTGATCCGATACCGATCACCGCTGTTCTTGCCGCCCACGATCACCTCCACCCCCACGGCGTCGGTGTCGCCGGCGGTGAAGGTGTTCTCGCCGTGGGTCTGCTCGAAGCTGCGCCGCACCCGGTGGATGCACACCTCCCAGAGCTGGGAGGCGATCGCCTTGGTGATCTCGGCGTCGTCGATGCCCTCCACCTTGGCCTTGAGGTCGGCCCCCACCGTGAAGCTGCCCTCCACCCGGCGGTCCCCCTGCTCCCAGACGCAGCGGCCCTGGTAGCCGCCGAAGCCTGGCTCCCAGGTGTAGCGGTTTTCGTAGGCGGCGCGGAACAGGTCGCGCAGGTCGCTGCCGGCGGCGACCGGGGCGGTGCTGAGTGGTGCGGTGCTGGTCGGGGCAGTGCTGGTCAAAACGCTTCTGCGGCAATCTGCGCAGCCTACTCAGCCAGCCCCGGGTGGATGTCCTGCAGTGCCGCCACGGTGAGCTCCTGGTTCTGCAGGGTGGCGATCGCCTCCACCGCCGCGCGGGCCCCGGCCAGGGTGGTCACAGTCGGCACGGCGTAGTCGAGGGCGGCGCGGCGCAGGTACTTGTCGTCAAAGGCGGCCTGCCGGCCGATCGGTGTGTTGATGATCAGCTGGATCAGGCCTGTGCGGATCGCATCCTCGATGTTGGGGCGGCCTTCGTGCACCTTGAGGATCGGCTCCACCTCCAGTCCGCCCGCCCGGAGTGCTTCGGCGGTGCCGGTGGTGGCGATCAGGGCAAAGCCCAGCTGATGCAGGCGCCTGGCCACCGGCAGCAGGGAGGGCTTGTCGCGGTCGTGGGTGGAGAGGAACACCGTGCCACCGGTGGGCAGCCCCTCGCCGGCGGCGATCTCCGCCTTGGCATAGGCCATCCCGAAGCTGGCGGCACTGCCCATCACCTCGCCGGTGGAGCGCATCTCCGGACCGAGCAGGGTGTCAGCGCCGGGAAAGCGCTTGAACGGCAGCACCGCTTCCTTGACGTTCTGCAGCGGCGGTTGGGGCTCGGTGGTGAGCCCCAGCTCCGCGAGGCTGCGGCCGGCCATCAGCAGGCTGGCGATCTTGGCGAGCGGCACACCGGTGGCCTTGGCCACGAATGGCACCGTGCGGGAGGCGCGGGGATTGGCCTCGATGATGAACACCCGCTCTCCTTGCTCGGGGTCGCTCTGCACGGCGAACTGCAGGTTGATCAGTCCCGTCACCTCCAGGGCCAGAGCCAGCTCCCGGGTCCACTGCCGGATCGTGGCCAGGGCTTCGGCGCCCAGCGACACCGCTGGCAGGCAGCAGGCCGAATCGCCGGAGTGAATGCCGGCCGGCTCGATGTGCTCCATCAAGCCGCCGATCACCACCCGCCCCTCCCGATCGCAGAGGGCGTCGACATCCACCTCGATGGCGTTTTCGAGGTACTGGTCGATCAGCACCGGGTGGTCGGGCTCCACCTGCACCGCCTCCACCATGTAGCGGTTGAGCTCCTCTTCATCGAACACCACCTCCATCGCCCGGCCGCCGAGCACGTAGCTGGGGCGCACCACCACGGGATAGCCCACCGCCGCCGCAACCGCCCTGGCTTCGGCCTCGGTCCTCGCCAGGCCGTTGCGCGGCTGGCGGATGTCGAGGCGGCGCAGGATCGCCTCGAACTGCTCGCGGTCTTCGGCCGCATCGATCGATTCGGGGGAGGTGCCCCAGAGACGGGTGCCGGTGGCCAGGCCCTCCGGCGTGGCCAGCCAGCGCCGCAGCGGCAGGGCCAGCTTCAACGGCGTCTGGCCGCCGAACTGCACGATCACCCCTTCGGGCCGCTCGGCCTCGATCACATTGAGCACGTCTTCCAGCGTCAGCGGCTCGAAGTAGAGGCGGTCACTGGTGTCGTAGTCGGTGGAAACGGTTTCCGGATTGCTGTTCACCATCACCGTGGCGAACCCTTCCCCCTGCAGGGCGAAGGAGGCGTGGCAGCAGCAGTAGTCGAACTCGATCCCCTGGCCGATCCGGTTCGGCCCGCCGCCGAGGATCATCACCTTGCGCCGGTTTTCCGGCTGCACCTCGTCCTGCGGTGGCAGCGGCGCCAGGCTGCCGTCGGCGCTGATCCGCTCCAGCGGCCGCTCGTAGGTGGAGTAGTGGTAAGGCGTGGTGGAAGCGAATTCAGCCGCGCAGGTGTCGACGGTCTTGAAGATGGCGTTGACGCCGAGGCCCTGCCGGTGGCGCCGCACCGTGAGCTCGTCTGAGCCGCTGGCCCAGGCGATCTGGCGGTCGGAGAAGCCCAGCTGCTTCAGCTCCAGCAGATCCACCGCCGTGAGCGCATCGAGCGACCGTCCGCGCAGCAGGCGGTCTTCGGCCTCGATCAGGCGCCGCAGCTTGGCGATGAACCAGGGATCGATGGCGCTGAGCTGATGGATCTCGGCGTTGCTGCGGCCCGCCACCATCGCGGCGCGCACCGCGAAGATGCGATCCGGCGAAGGGGTGCGCAGCATCCGCTCCAGGTCGCTCGACTCCAGAGGCTGATCGGGGCGATCGCAGCCCCAGCCGGCATGGCCGGTTTCGAGCGAGCGCAGGGCCTTCTGGAACGATTCCTCGAAGCAGCGGCCGATCGCCATCGCCTCCCCCACCGATTTCATCGAGGTGGTGAGCACGGCCGGGCTGCCGCGGAACTTCTCGAAGGCGAAGCGCGGGATCTTGGTGACCACATAATCGATCGTGGGCTCGAAGCAGGCCGGTGTGGCGCCGGTGATGTCGTTGAGGATCTCGTCGAGGGTGTAGCCCACCGCCAGGCGGGCGGCGATCTTGGCGATCGGGAAGCCGGTGGCCTTGCTGGCCAGCGCCGAGGAGCGGCTCACCCGCGGGTTCATCTCGATCACCACCACATCGCCGTTGGCGGGGTTGATCGCGAACTGGATGTTGCTACCGCCGGTCTCCACGCCGATTTCACGGATGATCGCGATCGACTGGTCGCGCAGCCGCTGGTATTCGCGGTCGGTGAGGGTCTGGGCCGGCGCCACGGTGATCGAATCGCCGGTGTGCACCCCCATCGGGTCGAGGTTCTCGATCGAGCACACGATCACCACGTTGTCGGCCAGATCGCGCATCACCTCCAGCTCGAACTCCTTCCAGCCGATCAGCGAGCGCTCGATCAGGATCTGGCAGACGGGGCTGGCCCCCAGGCCGCTCTTGCAGAAGGCGCGGAATTCCTCGGGGTTGTAGGCGATGCCGCCGCCGGAGCCGCCGAGGGTGAAGGCGGGCCGGATGATGCGGGGGTAGCCGCCCACCTCCTCCCCCACCCGCTCGGCCTCCTCCAGGCTCTTGGCGATCCCGGACGGACACACCGCCACGCCGATCCGCGCCATCGCTTCTTTGAACAGGAGGCGGTCTTCCGCCATCTGGATCGCGGCCAGGTTGGCGCCGATCAGTTCAACGCCGTAGCGCTCCAGGGTGCCGTTTTCGGCCAGCGCCACCGCCAGGTTGAGCGCGGTCTGGCCGCCCATGGTGGGCAGCAGCGCATCGGGGCGCTCGATCGCGATCACCCGCGCCACCAGCTCGGGGGTGAGCGGCTCGATGTAGGTGCGATCCGCCATCTCCGGATCGGTCATGATCGAGGCGGGATTCGAGTTGATCAGAATCACCTCGAATCCCTCGGCCCGCAGGGCTTTGCAGGCCTGGGTGCCGGAATAGTCGAATTCGCAGGCCTGGCCGATCACGATCGGTCCGGAGCCCAGCAGCAGGATGCGGCGCAGATCCGTGCGACGGGGCATGGGTTGGATCGATGGCCAAACGGGCTTAGCCTCTCACGTCTGCCGCAGGCGATCGGCCGATCCGGCTGGCCGACCTCGCTAACATGGAAGATCGACAAGACGTTTGATCGGTTTCATGAGCGAACTCCAGCGCCTGAAGGGTCTCCTCCCTCCGGAGATGCAGAGCTGGGTGTTCGTGGAAGCCGCCGCCTCCGCCGACCCTGCCCTGATCACGATCGAGGAGATCGGCCGCGATGAGGTGGAGATCCAGGTGGATCTGGAAACCTGGGATGGCCTGGCCATCGATCACCGCAACCTGCTCTTCTGGCATGAAGTGGGCCGGGTGCAGAACGATGCCGTTCCCCGCGACGGCTGGGAGATGGCCGCCCTGGCGATTGGTCTGGGCGGTGCGATCGGTGAGCTCTGGGTGCAGGACGGCCTGCTGCTGCTGATGGCCATGGGGCTCTCCGGCTTCGCCGGCTACCGGCTCTACCTCAAGAACAATTCCGAGAAGCGTCTGCAGGACGCGATCGCGGCCGATGAACGGGCCATCTCACTGGCCACCCGCTTCGGCTACACCCTCCCCAACGCTTACAAGAGCCTGGGCGGGGCCCTCAAGGAGCTGGTGGAGCAGACCCGCAAGAAGAAAAAGCGCGCCTTCTACGAAGACCGGCTTGAGGCCCTGCGCAAGAGTGCCGAGAAAGCCAGGGCCGAAATGGCCCAGCAGCAGGGCAGCCGTCAGTCCGTCACCAGTGAAAACGTCTATGGATAGCGATCAGCTCGCCCGCCTTGCCGCCGAGGCCTGCGACGACCGCAAGGCGGTGGACATTCAGATGATCCGGGTGGATGCGGTCTCCTCGCTGGCCGACTGGTTCGTGATCTGCTCCGGCCTCTCCGATGTGCAGGTGCGGGCGATCGCCCGCTCGGTCGAAGACCGGCTCGAACTCGAGGCCGCCAGGCTGCCGCGGGGCAAGGAGGGCCAGCGGGAAGGCCACTGGGTGCTGCTCGACTACGGCGAGCTGATCGTCCATGTGCTCACCGCCCGGGACCGCCAGTACTACGACCTCGAAGCGTTCTGGGGGCACGGGGAGAGGGTTCCCTTCGTAGGCTCGGTGCCTGCTCAGACCGCCGAGACCCTTGCCGCGCGCGCCCATGGATCAGGTCTGCCCGTCATCACCCTGTCCGGTGCCGACGAACCAGCGGCCCCTTGAGGAATACCGCCAGCTCCGTGCCTCCTGGTTCTTCACCTGGCCGTCGGTGGCGCCTGCGGGCCTGATCCGCCCTTTGGCCATCTGCTGGCTGATCAGTTTCCCCCTCTGCCTGCTGATCGCCAGCGGTAGCTGGCCGCTCCGCCACAACATCCCCCGCCTGCTGGTCGCCGCGGCTGTTTCCGCCGTGCTGCCGGCGGTGTTTCTGCTGCTGCGCCAGTGGCTGGGCTGGAACTATGTCCACCGGCGTCTGCGCTCGGAGCGGGTGGAGTACGAGGAATCGGGCTGGTACGACGGCCAGGTGTGGGAGAAGCCGCTGGCCTGGCGCCAGCAGGACCTGCTGGTGGCCCTCCATGAGGTGCGGCCTGTGCTGGCCAGGCTTGAGCTGGTCCTGGCGGTTGCCACCGGTCTGATCCTGCTCGGGACTGGGCTCTGCCAGGCTCTTTGAAAACGGCCCGCCGATGACCCTGTCTTCGAGTTTCAGCCCTCCCCAGCGCCCGGGGGTGCCCCCCCTGCAGGTGCAGTTGTTGCGCAATGGCATCACCGAGTCGGTCCACCGGGTGCATGCGGTGGTCTGTGACCAGCGGGGGCGGGTGCTGATGCGGGCTGGCGACCCGCAGATGCTCAGCTTCGTGCGCTCGGCGCTCAAGCCGTTCCAGGCCCAGATGTTCGTGAGCAGTGGCGCCGCCGACCAGACCGGCAGTGGCGACCGTGGTCTGGCGATTGCCTGCTCCTCCCACGCCGGCACCCCTGGCCAGGCCCGCGAAGCCTTCAAGATCCTCTGGAGTGCCGATCTCGAAGCCGATCTGCTGCAGTGCCCGCCCCCCCGGCCGGGGGCCAGCCCGCTGGAGCACAACTGTTCCGGCAAACATGCCGCCTTCCTCGCCACCTGCCGGCGGATGAACTGGGCGCTGGATTCCTACCTGCAGACCGATCACCCCCTGCAGCAGCAGCTGCTCAAAGGGGTGGGGGCCCTGCTGGGTCTGCCCGGTGCCGAGCTGGTCACCGCCCGCGACGACTGTGGCGCCCCGACCCTGCAGATGCAGCTCGCCCAGATGGCCCTGCTCTTCGCCCACCTGGGCGCCTCGGAGCAGCCGGAGCTGGAGCGGCTGAGTCGGGCGATGCTGGCCCATCCCGACCTGGTGGCCGGCGAGGGCCGCTTCGATACCGAACTGATGCGCCACAGCCACGGGTTGGTGGTCAGCAAGGGGGGTGCTGAAGGCATCCAGTGCCTGGCGCGGATGGGCGAAGGGCTTGGTCTGGCGATCAAGGTGGAGGACGGCGCCAGCCGGGCCAAGCAGGCCGTCGCCCTGCACCTGCTCAAGCAGCTCGACTGGCTCACTCCGCTCACCCTCGATGAACTGGGCCAGCAGTTCCTGGTGCCTGGCCCTGGCCTGGCCCTGGCTGTGAAGGGGGAACTGCGCTTCGACTGATTTCGGCTCGACTGATCTCAGCTCGACAGATCTTGCCGGCGGCTGTGGCGGAGCGAATCCCACAGCGAGACGGCCAGCAGCACCACCCCGATCAGGCCGCTGAGCCATTCGGGCACATGCTGCCCCCAGCGGGTGAGCACCACGCCGAGCAGCATCAGCAGCCCCAGGGCGCCGATGGCGTAATGGGCTCCATGCTCCAGGTAGATCAGCTGGTCGAGGGCCCGCTCGCGGCTGAGCATCACCGTGAGACCGCGCACGAACAGGGCGCCGAGGCCCAGGCCGGCCAGGATCAGGGGCAGCTGATTGGTGATCGCGAAGGCCCCGATCGTGCCATCGAGGCTGAAGGAGGCATCGAGCAGTTCCAGGTACACCAGGCTGGCCAGCCCGCCCGAGGCGACGACCCGCCCCATCGCCTCCTCCTCGCCGCCGAAGGCCTGGGCCAGGGAGGTGCTGATGATCTGCAGCACCAGGCCGATCAGACCACTGATCAGCACATCGGCGCGCTGGGGCACCGGCAGCACCAGCGCCACCGCCAGCAGCACCAGCACCGCCAGGGCCGCCTCCAGGGATTCGATCCGTCCCGCCGCGCTGAGCCTCGACTCGATCCGCTGCCACCAGTGCAGGGTCTTGGCCTCATTGAAGAAGTAGCGCAGAAAGACCATCAGCAGGAACATGCCGCCGAACGCCAGGATGCGTGGCTCAGCAAGCTCCAGCAGCTCCTTGTAGTGCTCCGGATGGTGCAGGGCAGCATCCCAGGCCTCGGCCAGGCCCACCCCCCCGGCCAGGGCCACCAGCGCCAGGGGGCCGAGGAAGCGCACACCGAACACCGGGATCACCAGACCCCAGGTCAGGAAGAAGCGCTGCTGGCCGGGTGTGAGCCGCTCCAGCACCCGGGAGTTCACCACGGCGTTGTCGAAGGAGAGGCTGATCTCCAGCACCACCAGCACCAGGGTGATCCAGGCCGCCTGCCAGCCCCGGCTGAACAGGATGGCGCTCAGACCGGCCAGGCAGCAGAGCAGCGGCCACTGGATGTAGGAGAGGTAACGGCGCATGGACGGAGGGAGGCCATTGCCGGAAGGTACCCCTGGCTTATAGGATCACGGAGGTGAAGCCAAGCGGTGTCACCCCAGTCCCCAGGTCCTCAGGCCTGGTAATCCGCGACGCGGGGTAGAGCAGTCTGGTAGCTCGTCGGGCTCATAACCCGAAGGTCAGGAGTTCAAATCTCCTCCCCGCCACCAAATGACAGAAAGCCCGGAGACCAAACGGTTTCCGGGCTTTTTGCCTGGATGGGGTGCCCGGTCCTTGGATGGCTGGTCGTTGGATGGCTGGTCATGGGATGGCTGGTCCTTGGATGACTGGTTCAGGGTGCCCGCACTGGTTGCTTGGATGGGTGGATCGAATCGGTGGACCTGGATCGCCCGGAGATGACGGCCAGCCAGCAGGATGATCTCTCCGGCTTCGACGCGATCGTGGTCGGCTCCGGTGCCACCGGTGGGGTGGCCGCCATGGTGCTGGCCGATGCGGGGCTGAGCGTGCTGGTGCTGGAGGCCGGCCCTGATCTGGCAGCGGCGCGGGCGATCGGCAGCGAACCGCTCAACATGCTGCGCCGGCTCAGCCGGCTCAGCAGCGGAGCGCAACGGCTCCAGGCCCAGCACCCCGGCTACTGGAAGGCGAATCCCGATCTGTTCGTCGATGAAGGCCAGAATCCCTACACCACCCCGCCCGGTAGACCCTTCCTCTGGAGCCGGGGTCGCCAGGTGGGCGGCAAGAGCCTCACCTGGGGTGGCATCACCCTGCGCCTCTCCGATTTCGAGTTCCAGGCGGGCGAGCGCGACGGCCTCGGACCCAGCTGGCCGATCGGCACTGCCGATCTCGCCCCCTATTACGGACGGCTGGAGCGGTTGCTCGGCGTGCATGGCCAGCGGGATGGTCTGGCCCAGCTGCCGGACGGGGACTATCTGGATCCCTATCCCTTCACCCCGGCGGAGCGGCATCTGCGCCGCTCGATCGCGGCGGAGCTCGACCTGCCGCTGATCCATTCGCGGGGCTTCGCCCTCGGCCGCCGCAGCGCCGATCAGCCCTGGCCGCGCTCCAGCTCCCAGGCCGGCGCCCTGGGCCGCGCCCTGGCCACCGGTCGGGTGACCGTGCGCGCCAACGCCGTGGTCAGCCATGTGGAGCTGGCCGGCGGCGCCGGAAGCGGCCAGGACCGGGCCCGGGCCGTGATCTTCGTGGAGCGGCTCAGCGGCCAGCGGCGGCGGGCGGCGGCGGGTCTGGTGGTGCTCTGCGCCTCCAGTCTGGAATCGGTGCGGATCCTGCTGCACTCCAGCGCCGAGCATCAGACCGGCGGGCTCGAGGATCCCTCCGGCTGCCTGGGCCGCTACCTGATGGATCACATTTCCAGCTGTCGCTTCTTCGCGATCCCGGACCAGCCCGCCCCCAGCCCGCCCGCCGAACTCTCCGCCGCCGGCAGCGCCTTCATCCCCAACACGCTCAACCTGGGGGATGGGGATGGCCTGCCTTTTCAGCGGGGTTACGGGATCTGGGCGGGGGTGCAGCGCTTCGACCCCCCCAACCTGCTCAAGCGCCGTCGCCAGGAGGCGGTCGGCTTTCTGATCGGCCACGGTGAGGTGCTCCCCGAGGCCCACAACCGGCTCACGCTCAACAGCGGGGCCGTGGATGCCTGGGGTCTGCCCACCCCCCACATCGACTGCCGCTGGGGAGAGAACGAGACCCGCCTGGTGGAGCACATGCAGGCGCGGATGGCGGCGGTGGTGGCGGCGGCCGGTGGGCGGATCGCGCCCCTCGAAGACCTGTTTCTGGTTCCGCTGGCTGAACCCCTGCTGCGCCGGGCCGTGGCCCTCTCCGATGGGGCGCCTCCCCCCGGCTATTACATCCACGAGCTGGGTGGTGCCCGCATGGCGGCGGCGCCGGAGCAAGGGGTGCTCGACCGCTGGAACCGCTGCTGGCAGGCCCCCAACCTGCTGGTCACCGATGGGGCCTGCTGGCCCAGCTCCGGCTGGCAGAGCCCGACCCTCACCGAGATGGCGATCACCTGGAGGGCGTGTGAGCGGGCGGCGGCGGACCTTGTGAGCGGCTCCTGACGGGGGAGAACTTCTGGTGTCAATGACCACAACCGGCCAGGCAGGCCCGCCGCACAATCTGCTGGCGACCTTTCACAGGGTCGGGCAAGGGAGAAACCAAAGCGGAGGCGTTGCGTCTCCGCTTTTTTTTGGGCCGGCGTCTGCTCAGCCCTGGTCACGGCGCAGGAACAGGCCGTTCAGATAGTGCTGAGTCACATTGCGGTCGGTGCAGCCGTTCTGGAACAGGAAGCTCGCCAGGGCCGAGCTCACCAGCCGGTATTGGTCCCAGTGGGGATGGCACTGGATGAAATCGCGCATGCCGTTGAAGAGCACCTCGGGAATTTCCGCCTCCAGGCTCACCAGCTCCGCCAGCTCGACCCCCTCCCGTCCGGGACCTTGATCCAAACCGTTGCTCAAGAGCCAGCTCTGCGTTGTGGAGCCCCAAGGAAGCCACACACCAGGGGTCGCCGTCAAAGCGGGGCATCTCAGCCAAACCCACCCGGCCCCGCCTTGAGACAGCCAGGCTCCGGAACCGTTCTGGCCGGAGCCGGTGGATCGGAGCCGGCTGCCAAAGGCCTGGCTTCTGCTTGTCAAGTTCCGGCTGGAGAATCCAGCACAATCCCCAGGAAACGCGCTTTGACGCGGGATCAAGCGGTCTGAGCTGTGGAAAAACCCCCCTTTCGCTGTGGAAAAACCCGGTTGCCTGGGGAAATCAAGCGGCGATCAGCAGGGCTTATCTGTCGCTTGTCTCTTGGGACTCGGCGGCAGGCGAGACGGCTGCGCCGCCGGTTGTGAGGGTGCGGGGACCCAGCGGATGGTCGGCCTGGGGATAGGGAGCGTGGGAGTGGGAGTGGCCGGGGCCATGGCTGTGAGCCGGGCCGTGGTCATGGCTCTGGCTGTGGTCGTGGCTGTGGTCGTGGGCCTGGTGTCCCAGGGGGATCGGGATGCCATCGGGCTGGCAGGCACCGGTGCACTCCCGCTCGCAGAGGGTGCAGCCCTCGATCAACCCCTCGACATGGTGGTGGTGGCTCTGCTGGGGCGCTCCCACTTCGGTCTCGAAGCCGAGCACCTGGGCCCGGTACTTGCAGAGTGAGCAGTTCATCTGGGTGTCGCCCCGCACCACCTCCGCCACCCGCTCCCGGAAGGTGTCGATCACCAGGGGGTGATCGCCCAGGTAGGAGGCTTCGATGAACTCCAGGGCGGGGTGATCGGCCGCCACCCGCTCGGTGTGCTGCCGGATGCGGCTCACCAGCACGCCGGAGAACAGGAAATAGGGGAACACCACCACCCGCCGGAAGCCGAGTCTGACGACATGGCGCAGGCCCGGCTCCACCAGGGGGAAGGTGACGCCGGAATAGAGCGTTTCCCCCCAGCCGAAGCCCATCCCCTCCACCAGCATCCGCGTCACCTTCGAGACATTGGAGTTGGCATCGGGATCGGAGGAACCCCGGCCCACCACCACCAGCACGGCGTCATGCAGGTTGGCCTCCTTCGCCGCGGTGCGCGCCAGGGCTTCGCGGATCCGGGCGGCGGCGGCCTGGATCATCTTGAGGTCGATGCCCAGTTCGCGGCCGTAGTCGATCCGCAGGCCGGTTTCGGCGGCGTAGGTGTTGAGCACCGAGGGGATGTCGTTCTTGGCGTGGCCGGCGGCGAACAGCATTCCCGGCACGGCCAGCACCTGGTTCACCCCTTGCTGCCGCAAGCGTTCAAGGCCGTCGCGGAGGATGGGGCGGGCGAACTCCAGGTAGCCGTACTCCACCGGCAGCTCCGGCAGGCGCAGGCGCAGTCCCTCAGCGAGCTGGGCGAATTCGCTCACCGCCTGGCGGTTGCGACTGCCGTGGCCGCAGATCATCACACCAAGGCGTGGATCGGTGTCTGACCCAGCTGAAGCGAGAGGTGGGGAAAACACCATGGGCAAACCTGTCTGGGGGGACCCTATCGCTCTGTGTCGGGGCTGAGCCTGTTCCGCTCAGGCGCTGTAGGCCTTGCGGGCCGGAATCGGATAGGGGATTCGCCGGTGCCGCATCCGTTTCCAGACCCGCACGAAGGCCCGGATCACCAGCTCGAGTTCGCCGCGGCTGAGCCCGCTGTCGATCAGCTGGCCATCCAGGCGCCGGGCGTCGATCAGGCGCCGCACCATCGCACTGGCCTCGGCCTCGGTGGTGCCTGGAGGCAGCGAGCGCAGGGCGGCCTCGCAGCCATCGGCCAGCATCAGGATGGCGGTTTCCCGTCGTTGCGGCCTCGGCCCCCGGTAGCGGAAGCGCTCTTCCGGCGTGGCGGGATCGCGCTCCCGGGCCTGGTGGAAGAAGTACCCCATCCGCAGGGTGCCCTGATGTTCGGGGATGAAATCGGCCAGAGGGCGGGGCAGGCGGTGCTGCCGGGCCAGCTTGATCCCCTCATCCACGTGGGCCTGCAGGACGGCGGCGCTGCCGAAGGGATCATCGAGCAGATCGTGGGGATTGGCTCCTTCCGACTGGTTCTCGATGAACCACTCCGGTGCGTGCAGCTTGCCGACATCGTGATAGAGGGAGCCGGTGCGGATCAGGTCCACATCGGCGTGGATCGCTCGGGCCCCCTCCTCGGCCAGACCGCAGATCATCAGGGTGTGCTCGAACGTGCCGGGGGCTTCCAGCGAAAGCCGCCGCAACAGGGGGCGCTGCAGATCGGCCAGTTCGAGCAGGCGAGCCTGGGTGATCAGACCGAAGAAGCTCTCCACCAGCGGGCTGAGCAGCAGGCCGGCCATCAGCAGACCGCCCATCAGCACGGCTTCCGCCACCAGCTCCCCGCCGCTCGGCGGCAGGCGGGTGCGGCCATGCATCAGGGCCACCGCCTGGACGGTGAGCCACTGCAGCACCAGGGCACCACTGGGCAGCAGGATCGCGAGCTGCACCAGCTGGGCCCGGCTGCGTTGCCGTCCGGCCAGCACCGCCGCCACCACCGCCACCACCGCTGCCACGATCAGCCGCACCTCGCTGTAGTCGTCGAGGGGCTCCGGCCAGAGCAGGCTGGCCGCCGCCAGCCAGGCCAGGCCGGCGTTGGTGCCCAACCCCTGGGCCAGCAGCAGGGTGGCGGGAACCAGCAGGGCGAGCGGGCTGGCGGTGTTGCCCAGCCAGAGCTTGAACCCCTGCACCACCAGCAGCATGCCCAGCACCATCAGGGCCTGGCGCGGTTCGAGGTTGGTGCGGCGGCGGCGGGTGATCAGC
The DNA here is from genome assembly GCF_025128115.1 of Synechococcus sp. CS-1326. Lineage (NCBI taxonomy): Bacteria > Bacillati > Cyanobacteriota > Cyanophyceae > Synechococcales > Synechococcaceae > Synechococcus > Synechococcus sp. CS-1326. The sequence goes on from NZ_JAHLYV010000011.1 coordinate 66,835, forward strand.
ACCACCAGGAGGGCGGCGGCCAGGGCTTCGAGGAAATGGGCCAGCCAGGCCCTCAGCAGGGGTCGCCGGTCGACCATGCCGAAGTAATCGAGAACGTCGTAGGCCTGGGGACTGATCGGTTCCCCCTGCCGGGTGATCAGGTCGCCTTGGTTCACCCGGATGCGGGGAATGCCCTGCTGGTTGAGCAGCTCTTCGATCAACCGCTGGCTGAGGCCGGCATCGTTGCGCAGATTGGTGCGGCCCTGCAGATTCACCGCCAGCAGGCGGCTGCCGAGACGAAGCCCCGGTTCCGGCAGTCCGGCCAGCTGCAGCCTGGCGGCTTTCTCAAGCTGGTGTCTCGCCACACTCCCCACCACCCCCTGGCTGAGCATCCGCTGCTGGGCCTGCCGGAGTTTCTGGTTCCAGGCGACGCGCTGGTCGTTGGTCTGGCCGATCAGCCAGGCCTGCTCGGCCGCCGAAAGATTGAGCGGTGCGACCCGGTCCTGGGCGGTGCCCGCCACCAGCTCCAGTTCCTGGAGCTGGCGCTCCAGCCGCTGCCTCAGCTCCAGATTGGCCTGGGGGTCCACCACCTGAACGGTGGTGCGGGTGCCCAGCTGGGAGCGACGTTGCTCAAGGGCCTCGCTGTCGAGGACGGTGGCGGAGCTGGGGGCCTGGGCACTGAACGGGGCGGGAATGCCGGGCCGCAGGATCGGCTCCACCAGCCAGGGCCAGCTGGAGAGCAGGGCCACCAGACAGCAGGCCAGCAGCACGGCCAGCCAGTCACGCCGTCGCCAGCAGTAGAGGGCCTGGCGCGGCGATTCGCGGCGCAGCCATTGCCTCCAGAGTTGTTTGGCGCGGGCGAAGCGCAGCACCGTTTTCGCATCTGAGCCTCAAAACGCTAGCGAGGCCGCCGGCGCCGACTGGTTCCATGCTGGGGGCAGCTCTGTGGACGCCGAAACGATGGCCCTGTCCCTTGATGGTCGCCGCCTGGCGGCGGAAGTGGAAGAGCGGCTCGCGGCGGTGATCAGCGGCAGGCTGGTCCGGGCGGGCCGCCCCCCCGGGCTGGCGGTGTTGCGGGTGGGCGATGACCCGGCCAGCGGGGTGTACGTGGCCAACAAGGAAAAGGCCTGCCGGCGGGTGGGGATCACCAACCAGGGCGATCACCTGCCGGCGGACACCACGCCGGAGCAGCTGCTCGCTGCGATCGAGCGGCTCAACGCCGACCCCGATGTGGATGGAATCCTGCTGCAGCTCCCCTTGCCGGCCGGCCTTGACGAGGGGCCGTTGCTGGCGGCGATCGACCCGGACAAGGACGCCGACGGCCTCCACAGCCTCAACCTCGGCCGACTGCTCAAGGGGGAGCCCGGCCCGCGCAGCTGCACCCCGGCCGGGGTGATGGCCCTGCTGCGTCGGGCCGGGATTCCCCTGGAGGGCCGCCGGGCCGTGGTGGTGGGGCGCAGCATCCTGGTGGGCAAGCCGATGGCGCTGATGCTCCAGGCGGCCAACGCCACCGTGACAGTGGCCCACTCCCGCAGCCGTGACCTGGCCGCCCTCACCCGCACGGCGGAGCTGCTGGTGGTGGCGGCGGGTCGTCCGCGCCTGATCGGTGCCGAGCACGTGGCCCCTGGCGCCGTGGTGGTGGATGTGGGCATCCACCGCCGCCCCGAGGGGGGTCTCTGCGGAGATGTGCGCTACGAGGAGGTGGAGCCGATCGCGGCGGCGATCACGCCGGTACCCGGTGGTGTCGGACCGATGACGGTGACCATGCTGCTGGTGAACACCGTGGTGGCCTGGTGCGCCCACACCACCCCTGCGGGCGCTCCACTTGACAATCCGTTGGCGGATCTGCTGCCCTGAGCCCACCGGAGCCCATCGGCCTGAGAGAATCCCGCCCAGCGCGCTGGTTCCCATGGCCGTGACGGTGAGCACGACCTTTGATTTCGCCGCCTACCTCGAGGCGGCCCGCCGGCGGGTGGAAGTGGCCCTTGATGGCTCGCTGGCTGCCGAGCGGCCGGAATCGCTGCGGGAGGCGATGCGCTACTCCCTGCTGGCCGGCGGCAAGCGGCTGCGGCCGATCCTCTGCCTGGCGGCCTGCGAGCTGGCCGGGGGCGATTCCTCCCTGGCGATGCCGACGGCAGTGGCCCTGGAGATGGTCCACACCATGTCGCTGATCCATGACGACCTGCCGGCCATGGACAACGACGACCTGCGCCGCGGACGCCCCACCAACCACAAGGTGTTCGGCGAAGCCAATGCCATCCTTGCCGGCGACGCCCTGCTGACGCGTGCCTTCGAGATGGTGGCGTTGCGCAGCCCGGGTGTGGCGGCGGAGCGGCTGATCCAGGTGGTGGGGGAGCTTTCCCTGGCCGCCGGCGCGCCCGGGCTGGTGGGTGGCCAGGTGGTGGACCTGGAATGCGAGGCCAAGCAGGTCGACCTCGATACCCTCGAATACATCCACCTCCACAAGACCGGCGCCCTGCTGCGGGCCTGTGTGCTCAGCGGTGCCCTGATCGCCGGCGCCCCCGACGATCTGCTGGGTGCCTTGCGCACCTACGCTCGCGGCATCGGCCTGGCCTTCCAGATCATCGACGACATCCTTGATCTCACCGCCAGCAGTGAAGTGCTCGGCAAGACCGCCGGCAAGGATCTGGCCGCCGACAAGACCACCTATCCCAAGCTGCTGGGCCTGGCGGAATCCCGCCGCCGCGCCGATGCCCTGGTGAGCGAGGCCAAGGCGGTGCTGCAGCCCTGGCAGGCCCAGGCCCAGCCCCTGCTTGCCCTGGCCGACTACATCACCAGCCGCGACCGATGAACGCCTTGCATCAGTTGCTCGCCAATGGCGTGCTGGCCTGGGCTCTGGCCGCCTGCGGCGTGGCCCAGTTCGGCAAGTTGCTGGTGGAGCTGGTCCGGCACCGCCGCTGGCGGCCGGCGGTGCTGGTGGAAACCGGCGGGATGCCATCGAGCCATTCCGCCCTGGTGACGGGCGCGGCGGCCGGGATCGGCTGGGTCATGGGCTTCGATGATCCGCTGTTCGCCTTCGCCGGCACGATCGCCTTCGTGGTCATGTACGACGCCAGCGGCGTCCGCCAGGCCGCCGGCCTGCAGGCACGCCGGCTGAACAGCCTGCCGCCCCAGCTCTGGCGGGAAGCGAGTGGAGCGGCAGCCGCCACCCAGCCCCAGCCGGAGCCCCAGCCGCAGCCCCTCAAGGAGAGCCTGGGCCACACCCGCCTGGAAGTGCTGGTGGGCAGCCTGATCGGTCCGGCGGTCGCCCTCAGCGGCCTCGCCCTGGCGGGCTCCCCCCTGCAGATCGCCCAGGGCCTGGGCTGGCTGCCGGCAGGGTGAGCGGGCCGGGCTTTGGAGCCGCGGTCTGCCTCACCGCCGGCCAGCAGCAAGCGGTGGAGGCCTTCGCCGCCTGGCTGGGTGACCCGGCCCAGCGGGGTGTCCCCTTCGTGCTGAGCGGCTATGCCGGCACGGGAAAAACCTTCCTCTCGATGGCCTTTCTGGCCAGGGTGGAGGCCGATGGCCTCTGCTGGACGGTGGTGGCTCCCACCCACAAGGCCGTCGGGGTGCTGCGCCACTCCCTCAACCTGGCCGGCCTGCGGCCCACCTGGCATCCATCCACCCTGCACCGGCTGCTGCGTCTCAAGCTGCGCCGCGAAGGGGGGCGGGAGGTGTGTGAAGAAACCGGCCAGACGGCGCTGGCCCTGGAGCATCTCGGCCTGGTGCTGATCGATGAGGCCTCGATGGTGGATGCGGCTCTGCTGCAGATCGCCCTGCAGGGCGCCCATCCCTATGGCACCCGCCTGGTGTTCGTGGGAGATCCGGCCCAGCTGCCTCCGGTCGGGGCCCCCTCCAGCCCCGTGTTCGACCTGCAGCGGGCCTGCTGCTGTTGTCTCACCGAGGTGGTGCGCCACCAGGGCCCGGTGCTGCGCCTGGCCACCGGTCTGCGGGAGCAGCGCCTGCCCTGTCGCCTGCCGCCCCTGCTGGCGCCGGTCCGCGAACCGGAGGGGGAGGTGGTGCTCACGGGCCGCGCCGACTGGCTGAAGGCTGCCCAGGCGGCCCTGCGCCGGGCCGCCGAGTGCGACAACCCCGACCAGGCCCGCATCCTCTGCTACACCAACCGTTCCCTGGAGCAGCTGGTGCCCCTGGCCCGCCGCGCCATCCATGGCGAGCTGGCCGATCAGCTGGCGGTGCTGCCGGGTGAGGTGCTGCTCACCCGGATGGCGGTGATGGCGCCGGCCTGCCCGAGGGGGGAGGAGTGCGGCGAGGAACCCGACCTGGTGCTGGCCTCCAACCGGGAGCTGGTGGTGCGGGATGTGACACCGGAGCGCTGTGACCTGGCCGACTTCGGCGTCAGCGATGGCGCCGTGATCGACACCCAGCTGGTGGAGGTGGAGAGCGGTGATGCCCAGCTGGCCCTGAGGCTGCTGCCACCAGCGGGATCGGCGGGACGCCGTCAGCTGGAGGAGGTGCTGGCCCGGCTGCGCGGCCAGGCCCTCGCGGCCGGCAAGCAGAACGGTCGCTCCCTCTGGCGCCGTTACTTCCTGGTGCGTGATGCCTTCGCCTCGCTCGGCCCGGCGGCGGTGCTCACCGTGCACCGCAGCCAGGGCAGCACGTTCGGTGAGGTGTTCATCGATGCCGATGTGTTCTGGCCCGGCGATCTGCTGCTGCGCCGCCAGCTGGTTTACGTGGCGGTCAGCCGCGCCCGCACGGCGGTGTGGATGGTGGCGGGAGGGGGCAGCGAAGCCGAGCGGCGCCTCTGGCAGGGGGAACTGGCAGGGGAAGCTGATTAGCCCTGGGCCAGGGCCTAAAGGCGGCTGAGCAGCTCGGCCTTCTTGGCGGCGAATTCCTCCTCGGTGAGGATGCCCTTCTGCATAAGCTCCCCGAGCCGCTCGAGGGTGGCGAACACATCGGTGCCATTGGCTGGGGGAGCGGATGCGGGCCTTGCCGCAACGGCTGTTGGCTCTGCAACAGCCGCTCGCCCGCCGACGGACTGGGTCGCCTGGGGGGCCGGTGCTGCCGGGGTGCCCAGCGCAGTGAGGTTGAGGTGGGCGAGGCTGATGTTGCCTTCGCCCGTGCTGAACATCAGCCCGCCTCCGGAGGACTGCTGTTGGGAGGAGATGCCGGCGATCTGGTGGCCACTGGTGTCGTAGACGCTGACGTGGCCGTTGACCTCCACCGCCAGCCGCCCGGCTGCTGGAAAGTAGGCGTAGCGAACGTCGTTCTGGGCGCCGCTGGAGCTGGGTGCTCCCAGTTCGGCGGGCCACCAGGTGTCGCGGGGATCGGGAGTGAACAGCGCGCCGGAACCAAAGCTCATCGGCCGCAGCGGCGCCATGCCGCCGTTCACCTGCATCTGCTGGCCACCGCCGCTGGATTGCTGCTGCAGGCCGGCGCCACCCACCAGCATCTGCTGAGCGCCGCCGCTCTGGCTCTGGGACTGGAAGCTTCCGCGCGGGAAAAGTTCAGGCTGGCTGGAGATCGCTGTGGAGAGGTCTTGACAGAGCCCGTCAACGCGTGCCTTGAGCCCGTGGTTGAACATGTCCCCGAGCATCATCATGCCGCCGTTCATCCATTGGCCGGAGCCGGCGAATTCCGGGTGGTTGAACTGGGCCATGCCGCCACGCCCCTTGAGCAGGGCAAAGGCCATGTGCAGCACGGCGTCCTGGCTGAATCCATACCTCTGGGCCAGGTCGTTGACGACCTCAAGCCCTGCGGCCGTGAGTTTTTCCATTGCGATCTGTGTTTGCGGAGCGATGTCCGTGGCGTGTGTGGGACGCAGTTCCTGCCGGAGATTGTGTCGCCAGGAGTCTTTTCCCAGGAGGTTCCGGTGTGAAGCCGGACAAAGATTTCTGGTCTATTTAAAAAATTTAACACCACAACGGCTTGCTTTCTTTTCAGGTGAATTGCCCATGCGGGCCGCTGGACGTTCTTGTGCGCACCCTTCGTTGGTCGCAAGGAACGCTCTGCCCCAGGAGAGACGGGTGCGGATGACGGACGACCCGATCCTGCGCCGGCAGCTGCAGGCGGCCTCTACTGCCGAAGGGTTCTCAGGCGATGAACTGCTGCGCCTCCGCGTGCGCGGCCAAGCCAACGGAATGGGTCGCAGCCAGGGCTGAACCTGCCCTCACCCTGCTCCACAACGGGGCCTGTCGCCCCTGGCTGCCGGAGGTGAAAGCAATCTGGGCCCGAGGTCGAGGCCGGATCCGTTGCACCCATATCGATGCGCCCGATGGAGACCCCTCGGCCCATGGAGAGATCAGCTGCTCGAAGCCCATGGGCCGCAGGTGTGGGCTCGGCGCCAACGGCCGCGCAATCAACTGTGGCTGTTTCCGGGAGTACTGCCGGTTGATGGAACTAGGCTGGCTGAATGTATCCGTTCAGGAGGGTGGATATAGCGTCAAGTGAAACCGAAGACACTACCTGTAGTTTCTAGTTGCTCCAGCGTTGTGCAATGTCTGCCTTTGGCCGCCCCTGGTGGCTTCTTGATTGAAGTAAAATCACCAGAAAATAGATCAAAGCCCCTGCACCGCAATGGGTCTTGGTTTTCGTCCCACCCTTTGAAAGGATATCCCTGAACAGCGGTCGGAGCCTGCATTGCGCCCTGCCCAGAAACGATTGTCCAGGGCAGGGACAGCGGCAAATAGATTTCGAAATCTGCATCCCGGAAGCAATTCAGCCCAGCAGGCCCTTGACGTGGCTGATGATCCCGTCGGGATCGAGGCCCTGGTGGGGGAACTGCTCCCAGAGGCCGCCGCAGCCCTCCTTGTGGGTGCCCAGGTGGCCGTAGCGGGGGGTGAAGCCCCGCTCCAGCAGCCAGGTGCCGTAGCGGCTGCCGAGGCCGGTGCGGCGGTTGAAGGATTCCACCACCAGCACGAAGGGAGAGGCGCCCGCCCTGGCGATCATCGCTTCATCCACCACATTGAGGGTGGGCTTGTTGATCAGACCCACGTCGAGCCCTTCAGCCCGCAGCCGCTCCACCGCATCAAGGGCGCGATAGAGGCACTCACCGAAGCTCACCACATAGCCGGCGCTGCCCTCCCGCACCAGCTCATCTTTGCCGCTCTCAAAGCTGTAGCCCTCGCCATGCAGTTCATTGCCGGCGGCATCAAGCAGATTGGGCACCTTCGAGCGGGTCGAGAAGATGAAGCGCAGGCCGGGATCAGCGAACACGGCCTTCACGCAGGCCTTCATCTGGGCCGCATCAGCCGGGAAATAGAGGCGGGTGCTGTCGTTCTCCTCCAGTCCGTTGTCTGCAAAGCAGTTGTTGAGACCGAAATGGCAGGTGTTGTCGGCCATGTCGTCGATGCCGGCATGGGAGAAGTGACTGAGCACATTGGCCCCATTCAGCCGCGCCATGGTGACCTCGGAGATGATCATCTCCAGGAAGGCGCTGAAGGTGGCGAAGATCCCCTGGCGGCCGGCCTCCATGCCGAATCCCGCGGCCGCCGAGAAATTTGCCCGCTCCATGATGCCGCCGCTCACGAAGATCTCCGGATGGGCCTTGCGGATCTGGGCCAGACCGCATGAGCCCTCCAGGTCGCTGTCCACCACCAGCACGCTGTCCTTGCGGGTTTCAGGCGTCATGGCGCCCAGGATCTCCACCACCGCATCGCCGAACACGTTGCGATTGGCCTCCAGCCGCTGGCCTGAACCGAGGAAGGTGGCGGGATTGGCGGGTTTGACGATGCCCTTGAGATAGGTGGCGGCACCGTTCTGGCCGCGCTGCTCCAGGTAAGCGATCGCCAGGTCCACCGGGATCACGTCGTGGCCGTGGGTTGTGCCCTCCAGACCCTCGATTCCCACCGCCATCGGCCGCTTGTTGATCACCGCGACGGGGCCGTTCGTGCCCACGGCGCGGCAGAGGCGGCCATACAGATCGTCGAGGTCCTCACCGTCGCCGGTGAGAGTGGCGAGGCCATGGCCAGCGAGGGTGCGCTCCAGGTCGTAGCCGGGCTGGTACTGGGAGGGATGCCCGGCGATCGTCACGTCGTTGTCATCGATCACCAGCTTCACGTTCAGCCCGTGGGCCACCGCGAAGCGGGCCGCCTCGGCGTCATCGCCCTCCTGCTGGGCGCCGTCGGAGCCGAGGCAGAACAGGGTCTTGCCGGGGTGGGCCAGGGCGACGCCGTTCACGAACGGCCAGAGGTGGCCGAGCCGGCCCGAGCTGAACTGCACGCCAGGGGTGAAACCCAGCTCCGGATGGCCCGGCAGCCTGGAGTGGGCGGCGCGGTACTGCAGCAGCGCCTCGGCCGGCAGCTCGCCCCGCAGCACGCTGATCAGATACTGGGTGGCCACCCGGTGGCCGGCCTCATCGAAGAACACCGGCAGGAACCGGTCCGGCTTGCCGCGGAAGAAGGCATCGAGGATCATCACCTCCGGCACCGTGTCGAACGGCCCGCCGCTGTGCCCGCCCACGCCCCGGGCCGCACCAGTGGCCGTGAAGAAGATGATCGCGTCGCGGCAGAGCTGGATGTTGGCCTTCAGCGCCTCGCGCTGGCTGGCGCTCAGGCTGGGCTGATCCGGATCGAGGGCAAGCGGCTGGTAGGCGGCCAGATCGATCGGGAACGCGGTGGAAAGGGTGGCGGTCATGGGTGGAGTTCTGGCCTCAAGGGGCCGTTGAGTGCACTTTGATCCCAACCTCAGCCGCTGCCGGTGTTGGAGGTCACCTGCCGGGGGGAGGATGCTGCGGCAAGTCTCGCCGGTCGGCTGAAGCCATGGGCGTGCCCTCGACCAGCAACCTCGCGACCAGCAACCCGGTCGGCAACGCGGTCGGCAACGGCAGCAGCGGCCGGCTCGGGGCCTCGGTGACGGCCACTGGGGTGAATTTCTGCCTTTATTCGAAACACGCCACCCGGGTCGAGCTGCTGCTCTTCGATCGCGTCGATGCCGCCGATCCCTGCCGGGTCGTGGAGCTTGACCCCATGCGGCAGCGCACTTACCACTACTGGCATTGCCTGCTGGAGGGTCTGGGTCACGGCCAGATCTACGGCTATCGGGTGCATGGCCCCTGGCAGCCCGAGCAGGGTCTGCGCTTCGATGGCCGCAACCTGCTGCTCGACCCCTACGGCCATGCGGTGGTCACCCCACCGGGCTATGAACGCCAGGCGGGCCGCTCCAGCGGCTCCGGTCTGGCCACGGCGATGAAGAGCGTGGTCGCCGATCCCTCCCTCTACGACTGGGAAGGCGATGCCCCCCTGCGCCGCCCGGGCCGCGAGACGGTGGTGTACGAACTGCATGTGCGGGGCTTCACCAGGCACCCCAGCTCCGGGGTGGCAGCGGAGCGAGCCGGCACCTACGCCGGCCTGATCGAGAAGATCCCCTATCTGCAGGAGCTGGGCATCACGGCGGTGGAGCTGCTGCCGGTGTTCCAGTTCGATCGGCTCGATGCCCCTGAGGGCCACACGAACTACTGGGGGTATTCACCGATCTCGCTGTTCGCTCCCCACCACGGCTACAGCTCCCGCAGCGATCCGCTCGGGCCGCTCGATGAGTTCCGCGACATGGTGAAGGCCCTGCATCGAGCCGGCATCGAGGTGATCCTCGACGTGGTCTACAACCACACCGCTGAAGGGGATGGCAGCGGCCCCAGTTTCTGCTTCCGAGGCCTGGCCAATGAGGCCTATTACCTCCTCGATCCCGACGATCGAAGCCGCTATGCCGACTACAGCGGCACCGGCAACAGCTTCAACGCCAACAACCCGGTGGTGCGGCGGCTGATCCGCCACAGCCTGCGCTACTGGGTGCGGCACATGCATGTGGATGGGTTCCGCTTCGATCTCGCCTCGGTGCTGACCCGCGACGAGGAGGGTCGGCCGATGCCGCTTCCCCCCGTGCTCTGGGACATCGAGACCGATCCGCACCTGGCGGGCACGAAGCTGATCGCCGAGGCCTGGGATGCGGCCGGCCTGTATCAGGTGGGCAGCTTCATCGGCGACAGCTGGCAGGAATGGAACGGTCGTTTCCGCGATGACATGCGCCGTTTCCTCAAGGGCGATGCGGGCCAGGTGCGCAAAGCGGCGCTGCGGCTGCTGGGCAGCCCGGACCTCTACGGCAAGGAGGATCGGGAAGCGGAGCAGAGCGTCAATTTCATCACCTGCCACGACGGCTTCACCCTGGCTGATCTGGTGGCCTACAACGGCAAGCACAACGAAGCCAATGGCGAGGACAACCGCGATGGAGCCGACGACAACGCCAGCTGGAACTGCGGCAGCGAGGGGCCGAGCGCTGACCCCGAGGTGCTGGCCCTGCGCCAGCGGCAGATCCGCAACGCCCTGACCCTGCTGCTGCTGGCGGTCGGCACCCCCATGCTCACGATGGGGGATGAGGTGTGCCGAACCCAGCAGGGAAACAACAACCCCTACGGCCAGGACAACGCGATCAGCTGGTTTGACTGGACCCTGCTCGATCGTCACCCGGACATCCTCCGCTTCGTGAAGGAGCTGATCGCCCAGCGGATGCGGCGCGACATCGTTGTTAACCAGCGGCAGGTGAGCCTCAATGATCTGCTGCTGGGCCGGCGGATCGAATGGCATGGGGTGGCGGTGGGCCAGCCCGACTGGGGCGAATGCTCACGGTCGATCGCGGTGAGGATCACCAGTTATGACAACCGCTATCGGCTCCATGTGATCGCCAATGCCTACTGGGAGGCGCTCGATTTCGCCCTGCCGGCCGCCGATGGGGGCAGCAGCTGCTGGCGGCGCTGGATCGACACCAGCCTGCCGAGCCCGCAGGACATCGACGACTGGAGCCTGGCGTCGCCGGTGCCCACCAGCCATTACCGGGTGGCGGCCCGCTCGGTGGTGGTGCTGTTCGTGATTCTCGACGAGGATCCGCTCGCTGAGTTCGATGGCCGCTCTGGCCCCAATGGGCTCTTTTGCTTGCTGAATCCATGAAGTTCAAGGATTACTACGCCTGCCTGGAGGTGGAGCGTGATGCCAGCGGGGAGGAGATCAAGAAGGCCTACCGCCGCCTGGCCCGCCGCACCCACCCGGATGTGGCCAGGGAACCCGGCGCCGAGGAGCGCTTCAAGGAGATCAGCGAGGCCTACCAGACCCTCTCCGATCCGGAGAAGCGCCAGGCCTACGACGAGCTGGGACGCCACCCCAGCGGCGAGGAGTTCAGGCCACCCCAGGAGTGGGAGAGCCGCTTCCGGCGCGGTGGCAGCCAGCAGGCTGGCCAGCAGGAGGTGGATCTGGCCGATCTGTTCGAGCAGATGGGATTCACAGCCCCCGGCGGCTTCGGCCGTCAGGCGGATGGCTTCCCGATCCGCGGCCAGGACATCGAGGTGGCCACGGAGCTGACGCTGGAGCAGGCCGCCCGGGGAAGCGAGGTGGCGTTCACGCTCAGCGTTCCCAGCCGGCTTGCCGATGGCGGCGTGGCGAGGCAGCCCCGGTCCGGCACGATCCGGGTGCCGGCCGGGGTGGTCGATGGCGAACGCCTGCGGGTACCGGGCCGAGGCGGCGCCGGCCATGGGGGTGGCCCAGCCGGCGATCTTTTTCTGGAGATCCGGCTCAAGCCCCATCCCCGTTTCCGGCCCGTCGGCCACGATCTCTACCTGGAGCTGCCGATCGCCCCCTGGGAGGCGGCCCTCGGCACCGAGATCGATCTGCCCACCCTCGATGGCACGGCGCGGCTGACGGTGCGGCCGGGCCTGCGCAACGGCCAGAAGCTGCGGCTGGCGGGCAAGGGCCTGCCGAGGCGCAAGCAGGGGGCCGGCGATCTCTACGGTGTGATTCAGATCGTGATGCCCGATCAGATCGGCGATCGCGAGCGGGAGCTCTACCGCGAGCTTGCCGAGGTGTCCGCGTTCAACCCCCGTCAATCCCTTGAAACGGCAGCAACCGATGGCAGATGATCCGCTGATTCCCGCCGATGACGAGAACCCGGTGGCGCTTGAGGAGTTGCTGGCGGCATCTGGTCTGGTCCATGAGGAGGTGAGCGAACTGATCCAGTTCGGTGTCTTCCAGCTCAGCGGCGGTGCGGGGGGCTGGTGCTTTCACGCCCGCACCGTCAGGCTGGCTTGCCGTGCCGCCCGCCTTCGCGACGACTTCGGCCTCAACGTGCCCGGCATGGCCCTGGCCCTCACCTACCTGGAGCGGATCGAGGCCCTGGAAGGGCGGCTGCGGGAGCTGGAGTGCCAGCTGCCGCTCCACGGGTCGTAATCCACAGGTCGTATCCACAGGTCGTAATCCACAGGTTGTAATCCATGGGACGAAGCCAAACCGGAAGGATGCCCACCCGCCTGCTGCTGGGCGGGCTGCTGGTCCTGCTGCCCCTGGGCCCCGCCGCCCTGGCCCAGCCGGGGAGCACCATTGCCCTGCCGGAGCCCCAGGGCCAGACCCTGCTGCTGCAGAGCGTTGATCGAGCCGACTACGGACCGCTGGCCGAGCAGTTCCTCACCCAGGCCAACCTGGCCTACTGCGGTGTGGCCAGCATGGTGATGGTGCTCAACAGCCTGGCGGTGCCGGCCCCGGCGGTGGCGGGCTATGGCAGCTACCGCTTCTGGACCCAGGAGAACGTGTTCGAGCTCGCCGCCACCCGGGCGGTGATCAGCCCCGAGCTCGTGGCCCGCCAGGGGATGACCCTGCAGGAACTGCGGGCGCTGCTGGCCAGCCATGGGCTGCAGGCCCGCGCCATCCACGGCGACCGGCTGAGCCTGGCCCAGTTGCGGCTGCTGGTGCGCAGCAACCTCGCCCGCGCCGACGACCGCCTGCTGGTGAACTATTTCCGCCCGTCGCTCGGCCAGGCCGGCGGCGGCCACATCTCGCCGCTGGCCGCGTACAACGCCAGCACCGATCGGGTGCTGATCCTGGATGTGGCCCGCTACCGCTACCCGTCGGTGTGGGTGCCCCTGGCCGATCTCTGGCAGGCGATCCGCACTCCCGACAGCACGTCCGGGCGCAGTCGCGGCGTGGTGGTGGTGCGGCGGAACTGATTTTCCGGTGGTCATCGCTACCATCAGCGCCCTGTCGGTCCGCCTCCCCGGGCCGTGTTTTCCTTCATGGACCCCTTCCGGCTGCTCGAACTGCTGATCCTCGGGGCTGTGCTGGCGGGTTTTGCGGGCCTGCTGCTGCACCGCAACCTCTTCTTCAAGGTGATGTGCATGGACGTGACGGGCTCCGCCGTGGTGGCCCTGTTCGTGCTGGTGGGGGCGCGCTCCGGCCTGCGCAGCCCGATCCTGTCTGCGGCGGCTGGCGATCCGGCCTCGGCGGGCCAGGGCGCCTGGGCCGACCCCATCCCCCAGGCTGTGATCCTCACGGCGATCGTGATCGGCCTCTCGATCCAGGCGCTGCTGCTGGTGGTGATCACCCGCCTCTCACGCATTGATCCCAGCCTGGATCTGGCCAGCTTCGACACCGGTGGGAAGCGGTGATGAACAGCCTGACGCTCAGCTTGATGCCGGCGCTGTCCGCCAAGGCCATCGTGATCGGCTGGTTGTTGCTGCCGTTCCTGGCCGCTTTTCTGGCCGCCGTGCTGCCACCGCTGGCCCGTTGGCTGTCGCTGCTCTGTTGCCTGGCCACCGCCGCGATCGCCGTGGCGATTCAGCTCGGCGGCCTGCCCGCCACCGTGGAATTGCTCGGCGCCTACGGGGTGGCGCTGAACACCGATGCGTTCGCGGTGCCGTTCCTGCTGCTCAACGCCCTGGTCTGCAGCGCGGTGGTGCTCGACAGCTGGCGCCGTCCGCTGCCGGGGCCGTTTTTGCTGCTGCTGATGGTGCTGCACGGCGGCCTCTCCACCGCCTTCGTGGTGATCGATCTGATCAGCCTTTACGTGACGCTGGAGGTGGTGGGAATCAGCGCCTTCCTGCTGATCCTGATCAGCCGCTCCGACCGCTCGCTGTGGGTGGCCCTGCGTTATCTGCTGATCGGCAACACGGTGATGACGCTGTTTCTGATCGGCGCGGCCCTGGTGTACCTCGAGCGCGGCAGCTTCCGCTTTGAGGCGGTGGCGAGCACCACCAGCGTGGCCGCTCTGGCGCTGATCCTGGTGGGGTTGCTGATGAAATCGGGCCTGTTCCTCTCGGGCCTGTGGCTGCCCGTCACCCATGCGGAGGCGCCGGCGGAGGTATCGGCGCTGCTCTCGGGCGTGGTGGTCAGCGCCGGCATCGCTCCGCTGCTGCGCCTGAGCGGCGGGGTGCCGGCCCTGGGCCCGGTGATCACCGGGCTCGGCCTGGCCAGCGCCCTGCTCGGTGTGGTGTTCGCCCTGGCTGATGCCGATGCCAAGCGCCTGCTGGCCTGGAGCACGTTGTCGCAGATGGGGCTGGTGGCGCTCTCGCCGCTGGCCGGCGGCTTCTACGCGCTCAGCCACGGCACCGCCAAGGCGGCTCTCTTCCTGGTGGCGCGCCGCTTCCCCAGTCGCGCCCTGCAGGGCTGGCGCGAGCGGCCCCTGCCCGCCGGCGTCTGGTGGCCGCTGGGCATCGGTGCGCTCTCGATCGTGGGCCTGCCCCCCCTGGCGGGCTTTGCGGCCAAGGCGGGCCTTTCCGGAGGGCTTTCCCAGCCCCTGGAGGTGGCGGTGACGCTGCTGAGCATGGGCACGGCGGCGGCCTATGCGCGCTTCTGGGGGGCGCCGCTGCTGCGAAGGCCGGCGTCGGTGGATTGTCCCAGTGCCGGCGCCAGGGGGGAGGCCAGCCCAGAACCTGCTTGGTCGCCTGGCGTGCTGCTGCTGCTGCTGGCACTGCTGCTGATCGGCGCCGCGAGCCTGCCGTGGATCGCTTCGCCGGCCAGCGCCGCTGCCAAGAGTGCCCTGGTGTTGCTCGGTGGCTGGGGGCTTCACCACCTGCTGGAAGGCGAGCGGTGGCGCGAACGGCTGTGGCTGCCCGAACTGGAGGGCTTCTCCGACCTGCTCGGCGGCATCGGTGTGGTGGGTGCGGGCCTGCTCGTGATCCTGAACCGATGAGACGTCTGCTGCCCCTGCTGCTGAGCACCGCCTTCCGGCTGGCGCTGTGGTGCCTGCTCACCAGCGATCTGAGCCGGCTCAACCTGCTGATCGGCCTGGTGGTGGCCTTGCTGCTGCCGCGCGCCCGCTCGCGGCCCCTGCCGGTGCGCCTGCTGCTGAAGGCCGCCGGGCGCGCTCTGCTGGCGATCCCGCAGGCCTACCTCGAAGCCCTGCGGCTGATCGTCGCCCCCGGGGTGGTGGAGCTTGAAACCAGCGAGCCGGCCACCGATCGGGCCCTGCCGCTGCTGGTGTTCCTCGATGTGTTCCGCATCACGCTCACCCCGTTCACGATCGTGCTCGGCCTGGAGGACGGTGGACGCCGCTACCGCATCCACTCCCTGCTCCCCGCGGCAGCACCGGAGGCTTCCGAACCATGACCGTGGTGCTGTGGGGCATGGTGCTGGCGCTGGTGATCCCGATCGCCGTGGCCTGCCGACCGTCGGACGTGTGGGACCGGCTGGCGGCCTTCTCCAGCGTGTCGTCGAAGGTGGCGCTGATCATCCTGGTGGTGTCGGTGCTGCGCGACGACCGCATGCTGGGGCTGGTGGGGGCGATCGTGCTCAGCGCCGGCAATGCCGGCCTGCTGCTGCTCGCCAACCTGCTGCGGGAGGTGGAGCGGTGATGGGTGGCTCCTTCTCCGATCACGCCAGCCTGCTGCTGCTGGGTGCGGGCCTGATTCTCTGGTTCTGGGGCACCTGGCCGCTGCTGGGCAAGCACAGCTACCTGCGCAAGCTGCATGCCCTCTCGGTGGCCGACACGCTGGGCTCCTCGCTGATGCTGCTCGGCCTGCTGCTGCGCATTCCCGGGCAGTGGCCGCTACTCACCCTGGCGCTGGTGGGCCTGATCGTGTGGAACACGATTTTTGGCTATGTGCTGGCGGCCTGCTCGCTGCCAGCCCACCCCAGCTGCCGCACCGAGCAGGAGCACACCCCATGAACGCCCCGTTCGACCTGGCCGGTCAGCTGGATCTGCTTCTGCCGATCACCGCCCTGCTGCCGCTCACCGCCGTGCTGCTGGTGAGCCAGAGCAACCCCTACCAGACCCTGGTGCTGCGCGGCATTCTCGGCTCGGTGGCCACCTTGCTCTACGCCCTGCTGGGGGCGCCGGATGTGGCGATCACCGAAGCCCTGGTGGGCACCCTGCTCTCCACCACGCTCTACGCCGTGGCGTTGCGGTCGTCGATGGCGCTGCGGCTGTCGTTTCCGGAAGGTGCGCCGCCGTCGGCGCAGAGCCAGCAGCTGCTGCGCGCCTGGCTGGAGCCGGCGGGCCTGCGGCTGCGGCTGGTGCCGCCCGCAGAAGCGGCCCTCGGTGCCGCCAACGGTTGCCATGGCCGCCTGGACACGGATCAGCAGCTGCTGGTGGTGAATCCACGGCTGCTGAAGCGCCTGCAGGCCCTGGAGGGCTACCGCTCCTGGCGCGAGAACGGCGGCGCGCTCGACCTCGAGAAAGCCGCCCTATGACCTGGCTCTACCTGGTGGCCGCCACGGCCCTCTGCCTCTCCCCCCTGGCCTCGGCCCTGCCGCCTACGGCGGATCTGCTGCCGCTGATCAACACCCTCGTCGAGCAGACGAACGTGCCGAATCTGGTGTCGGGGGTGATCCTCTACACCCGCCTCTACGACACGGTCACCGAGGTGGTGGTGTTCACCCTGGCCTCGATCGGGGTGCGGTTCCTGCTGGCCGGTGAACCCACCAAGCCCAACGTGCGTGCCCTCGACGATGCCCCCTCGGTGGTGCTCTGCCAGCTGAGCGGCACGATCGCTGCCCTGATCGGCGTGGAGCTGGCCCTGCGCGGCCATCTTTCGCCCGGTGGCGGCTTCGCGGCAGGGGTGGCCGGCGGCACCGCGATCGGCCTGGCCCTGATCAGCGGCTCGGCGGAGCTCTCCGATCGCGTCTACCGCCGCTACCGCGCCGACCTCTGGGAGAAGGGGGCGGTGATCGCCTTCGTGCTGCTGGCTGCGCTCACCCTGGGCGGCCTGCCGCCACCGCCCGGGGAGTTCGGCAGCCTGGCGGGCGGCAGCTGGATCCCGCTGCTGAATGTGCTGGTGGCAATCAAGGTGACGCTGGGCTCCTGGGCGATGGTGCAGCTGTTCGTGCGCCACCGGGGGTTGCTGTGATTAGGAAGTTACAGTCGCGAGTTATTGAATTAATGCGATCTGCAGGATATAGATTACCTTAGAATTAGGATTCGAGGCAGCTTAGATTCACGAACATTTAGGCAAGAATGGAGCATCGTTCATACGAAAAAATCTGACTTCGATTCTCCTTCTTGAAAGATCGTTTTCATTTCTTGCAGGTGAAAGAGCTCCATTTTTGCCTATGAGGCTGGCACCTGAAAGCACCCGATAGGAAACATGATTGTTTGGATTAGACAACAAAGACTCTAGTTCACTCTTTACTGCAAGAGCTCGAAGCAACCCGAGATCTGCGTTGCTGCCAGCAGCATAACCAGATAGAGTTTTCACTTCTTTAATTGTTGATAACTTGCGATCAAGGTTGCTTGATCCCCCCGCAGGAGTCCCATCCGTGTGTCCGATCAATTCTATCGTATCGATTCCATAGCACCGAACAGTCCGCTCAATCAAAGGCAAAGCATACTTGTGAAGAGATTGCTTGAATCCTTCTGTAAGCGTGTAGCTACCTGTAGAGAAACGGTAGTTCTGACTGTCTCCCAAGTTGATTACTGGGGGCTTGGAATTCATAGCTCTAACTAAGGTGGTAACAGCAATAAACAACGAAAAAACAAGTAGAGTATTTGTAAGAAGGTCAGTCATGGGAATCCATACAGATGTATCTCGGTTTTGGCTGGTAGTTCTCCTTAGGCTTGGCATGGATTCAGTTCAGTTATGATCTATCGGCAAAAGAAGGAGGTGGAGGTGGAGGATTTCGTTCGATGCCACTTGCAATCCTAGCGAGCTCCGCCTGAACCTCCGACAACGAAGCAAGCTGAAGTCTGGAAATGGATGAAAGGGATTCAACCGCTTGAAACAGTTCACCTAAGTTTCCGTGAAGCGACTTGATATCTGCTGCTTGCTCATTTGAGAGTGTGCGGGCTATCCCACCAATAAGCTGGATTGCATCGCTCATCTCCCCGGTAAGCTTTACTAACGCCCGGTCGGTTTTTGCACGTGCACTAAGCCAAGTAAGACCTTTTTTCTGCACGTTTTCCATGGAAGCGGTTGCCGAACTCAGAATTTCATTTGACTGAGTACCCAACACAGACAAGAGCTCAGTGCGCTTATCTGCAGATTCAACGGCGTCTAAGAATTTACCTTGACTGTCACTAGTCTTAAGGATAATACCTCCAAGCAACTCCGAGGCATCAACCGATTGTCTTGCAGTTAAAGAGAGATTGTTAGCTGCAGACCGTAATGCCTCAGTATGTTGAAGAAACTTCTCACATGCTTCTGAGAAGTCCTGTGCAAACTTGGTTTGTTCAAACTGTTTGGCTGCCCTGAGATAAAGTTCGCCTGCATATCCCAATTTCTCAGATCCTTCTTTGACTTGAATTACAAACTGTTTTGTCTCATTGATCTGCGTCGAGAGAGAATATACTAATTTCTCAATCCTGCTTGCAATTGCATTCTCAATAGCGCGAGAAACCTTTTCGCTGAACTGAGAAAGATAGTCAGTCAAATAGATTTCCATCCTCTCCATGGATTCCCCTACAAGGGAATACCTTCTACAATCTGTCTGAATCACCTGTTCGAGATACCCAGCTAGAAGTTCAATAGTGTCATTTTTAATGCCAAGGATTCCGTTGGCTGTACCGATTAGCCACAGAAAGCTGCTTAAGGTTACTCCCATAAGACTTGTTGAGAAAGCAGCTGCAAGAGATGGAAAGAGGTTGGCAAGTCCATCCATGAGAGATGTTTGTTCAACTGCACTTTCTGATCCACGAATGAGACTAGAAAGCTCACTCATGTTCCCAATTAGGCCAACAAATGTGCCGATCAAGCCAAGGGTTACAAGAAAGCCTGGTCCACCATGAAGTAGATCATCAACTTGTGAAAATGACCATTTTCTTCCCAAGAGCACTGCTGCTGTTGCACGAGACACTTCGCTTGAGCTGATCGCATAAGAATCAACACTTTCTATCTTGGCTGCTGCAATTCGGTAGCGAGTACTGCAGGAACGAGCTATGCTAAGGCTAGCGTCATTCTCAGTTAGGCAATCGCGAGACTCTCGTAGTGAAGTACCCAAGCATGCACGTAACGCTCGTGTAGAGCGTTTAAGCTTCTCCCCGAGAATGATTAATAGCAGGAAAAGCGATAGCTGTATAAATAGGATGGTCCACCCAACAGGCCCTAGCGTGAAAAGAAAGAAGTTTGTGTTCACTGCAAAATTCCTAGTCTGCTATCAATTCATAGTAAGCGCGAAGTTGAGCTTCTAGTTGAGGAAAATAGGTTTCTCCAGTCTCGTTCACATGAGTAACATAAAAATCTAAAATTCTCTGATCTAGGATATCGGATGCTTTTCGACCAATCTCTGGGTTAGGTGGACGAGCAACAAACCAAGCCAAAGATCTTCCTTCAACGTCATTTGGTTGAATTGGAACGGTTGTAGTGTCATCATAATCATCTTCATAAAAACCTTGATCAATCCCTACAGATGGTGGTGATGATAAAGCCTGCATCTCAGAAGCAGTAAGACATCGTTTTAACCGCTGAGACTCAATCAAGCCTTTGTAAAGAATAGATTGGTGTAACTGACCCCACTCCATATCTTCGTAAAATTCTTGTAGAGATGGTGACAAGTCCTTATTCCCAAAATCCCTGTAAATCTCATTGACTTTCGCTTGGACCTCGGGAGATCGAGAGGTAAACCCAATCCACTCAGAGTTGATTGAATAATCGGTCATTTTGTCCCCTCTTGTTGTTCGGCTTCCCTTCGCATTCGCGCTTGCTGAAGAGCTAATGGGAGTCTTTCCTGATATGCTTGCAGTAGTTGCTGAGTATAAGGAAGAAGACGAGTCTCGTAAGACATCTTCATCTCTTTGCTTCTTGAGAGAGCCCAAAGAAGAATTGTCGCGAGAAGACTTAAGATTATGCTCATAACCATCCAGAAAAGAGAAACGCCGAGTTCTAGTACTCTGCTTGGGTCTAGGAGTTTTGAGAAAAATTGCTGGAATGCTTGAGTAACGATAGTCTGACCTGACCTAATTTCGATCTGCCCAGGCTTGGATTCATTGAATTCCTCAGAGAAGACGTCCGGAAACTCCTTCCGTAGAAATGTAAGTGGCGGAACTGATCCAATTTTTACTCGCCAATCAGACACCTTTGACTGAAGGGCTGATGCCTCCTTAAGATCTTCAGCTTGTTGAAGTTCATATCGCTTACAAACCCCTGGAACTTGATTGACCCCAC
This sequence comes from Synechococcus sp. CS-1326, assembly GCF_025128115.1. Classification (NCBI taxonomy): domain Bacteria; kingdom Bacillati; phylum Cyanobacteriota; class Cyanophyceae; order Synechococcales; family Synechococcaceae; genus Synechococcus; species Synechococcus sp. CS-1326. Next base: position 87,113 of record NZ_JAHLYV010000011.1, read on the forward strand.
CGAATCGGTCAAGGATTTGCTGATTAGTTAGGCCTCTCATGGATTCTTGCTGCTTGTATTCCCCAAAAGCTTGTACCCATAGATTCTCCCACGCCTTGGGCTGGAGATCCTTGTCAGTTCCCTTCAGCTGGTCCTTTAGTGCATCACAACTGCTTTGGAAGTTCAAGAGCTTGGGGTTTTTAAGAGTTTGAAGCTGACTTAGTGTTTTCTGCCTTTCTTCTAGTTGTGCTGTTGCTAGTTCACGAGAATATTGTCGGGTTATTCCATCTTTATTGACCAAAATGTCAAATCCGACTCCAGACAGTAATGTTTTTGCGCCAGAAAGCAAGATAAACAGAAGTAGTCCAGTGGTCGCAATAGTCTCTCTTCCCTTGGCTCTATTAGAACCGAGCTTGCCCGCAATGTTTGATAGGACCATCAAGCCAATTGAAAGGCCTAACGCTGCTGGAAATGCGACAAAATTCAGGTAATTCTGGAGGGAAAATTGAATAAATGGAACTGTACTGACGGCATCCCATGCAGTGCTGCCCGCCATTGTGTTTGCGGCTTTGCCGCAAGTGTCGTCAAAACTCTTAGTGCCAAAGCATTTCCCTCGCATGGACTTGGCGCTTGGCCAGAAAAATTCTCTTAGCCTATTTGAAGTGCTTCGATGCCTACGGCCAACGACATCAACTTGTATAGGAGCAACGATTAGCTCGTTATCTCCTCGCTGATAGAGGGCGGGAGAGTCGCTCGCCTGCTTGACAATGTAATCAAGCTCTACTTGGTTTCGAATCCAGCGCACGAGCTGGATAGGGTTTACGGTGATCGAACCTGATGAAGGAGTTCGTTCTCCTGGCGGGCTCTGCATGAATTTTGGTATTTGAAGCTAAGTGTAGCCTTTTTGGGCATTGGTGCAACGTTGAGGCAGTCTTTGACGTGCTTGTGGCGCTCCTTTGCCTTGAGCGGGTATGCTTTTGTTCGAAAAGTCTACTGGGCGAGGTGATTAATCATTCCGGCTAACCGACTGCGGAGTATGTCGCCTTAGACTTTTAGGCAAGGCATAATTACATTCTTATTTTCATAGTTCTGAGTCCATGAGCTGAACTTGGATGCTCCCCAGCCCAGCTTGTTTAAGCACATTTTCATACACTTGCTTAGGCTTCCACCCGCAGCGTGGAGCCGCGATCGCCGGCGATCACTTCGATGCCGCCGCGGATGCGCTCGCGCAGGGCACCCACGTGGCTGATCAGGCCGATCATGCGGCCGCCTTCGCGCAGGCGGTCGAGTTCGTCCATGGCCAGCTGCAGGTTGTCGGGGTCGAGGCTGCCGAAGCCTTCATCGATGAACAGCGCCTCCAGGGGCACGCCGCCGGCATGGGCCTGCACGGTGTCGGCCACGCCCAGGGCCAGGGCCAGCGACGCCTGGAAGGTTTCGCCGCCCGAGAGGCTGCTCACCTCGCGCTCCTCGCCGGTGTAGGCATCGAGCACCCGCAGGCCAAGGCCGGCCTGGCGGCCGCCGTGGCCGCCCTCGTCGGTGAGGCGCAGCTGGTAGCGGCCGGAGGTCATCAGGGTGAGCCGCTGGTTGGCGTAGCGGCAGATGTCGGCGAGGTAGGCGGAGAGCACCCAGCGCTGCAGGGAGATGTAGGGCGCCGCCTTGCCCTGGCAGCGGTAGGCCACGGCACTGAGCAGCTCGGCGTGGGTGCGCTGCTGCGCCAGGCCGGCGGCGCGCTCCCGGTGCAATTGCGTGAGCCGCTGGATTTCGGCCTGGGCGCCGCGCGCTTCGCTGTGGCGCTCCACCGCTGTGGTGCGCCGCTGATCAGCGAGGGATTCCGCTTCCAGGGCGGCGGCGGTGTCGGGCCGCTGCTCGGGTAGATCGGCCAGCTCGGGAGCCGCCAGGGCGCCCTGCAGCTCGATCACCTGCTTCTCATAGGCCTCGATCCGCTGGGCCCAGTGCGCGCGTTTGGTGGCATCCACCAGGGCGGCGGTGGCCTCGGTGGCGGTGGGGAAGGGGGAAGCGGCCCGTTCAGCCGTGAGCCGCTGCGCCGCCTGCTGCTGGCGGGCCACGGCCCGGGCGTGGTCGGCGGCGGCGCCGATCAGGCGGCGCAGGGCGGCTTCCAGCGGCGCGAAGGCCGCCAGCACCGTGGCGGGATCCAGCCCGGCGCCGAGCTCCTGCGCCACGACAGCCACCAGTTCGGCGGCCCGGCCGCTGGCCTCCTGCTGCGCCCTGCTCTCCAGCGCCATCGCCGTGCGGGCAGCTTCGATGGCCTGCTGCAGGTCCTGGCCTTGCTGCTCACGCGCCTTGGTGCCCTGCTCCAGGGTGGTGAGGCGCGCAGCCTGGGCGCTGGCGGCGGCGAGGGCCTCACTGGCGGTGCGGGCGGCGAGCGCGGCGGCGACTGCCTCGCAGCCGGCCCCGGCTTTTTCCAGCACGCCCTGCAGGGCCGCCTCGGCCTGGGCCACGGCCACACCAGCAGCGTGCACGTCCGTGTGGGCGGCGGCGAGCTGCTGCTCCACCGCCTGGATCTGGCCATCGTCCACCGCATCGGCGGTGGGCAGGGCCGGCTGCGGGTGGGCCGTGGCGCCGCACACCGGGCAGGGGGAATCAGCCTCCAGGCCAGCGGCGAGCCGCGCCGCCATGCCCTCGATCTGGCGGCGGCGCAGGTGGTTGAGCGCGGCGTTGTGGGTGTTCAGGCGCTGATCGGCGGCGTTGCGGGCCGCCATCGCCTCCAGCTGCCGCGCCTGGGCCGGAGCGATGGCGGCGGCGGCGGCGGCCTGCGCCGTGGCCTCGCGGGCGGCCCGTTGCAGACCATCGAGTTGGTCGTGGGCGGTGCGGGCCTGGGCGAGCGTGGCGAGCTCCTGCTGCTGCTGCGCCTGCAACTGCTGCAGCCGGGCGCCGGCTTCGGCGGCCTGCGCCTCGGCGGCGGCGGCGCGCTGGCCGGCAGCGGCAGCGGCCTGGCTGGCAGCGCTGGCCTCCTGGGCTTTGTTGGCCAGCTCCCGCACCTCGGCGGCCCGGGCGGCCAGATCGGCGCCGGCACTGCCGAGCGCCTCCGGCGACGGCAACACGTCGAGATCCAGCGCCTGCACCGCAAGCGGCAGGGCCGGGGCCTGCGCCTGGGCCCGCCGGGCGTTGAGCAGGGAGCTGCGGATCTCCTGCTCCAGCTGCGCCAGCGCCTGAGCCGCCTCCTGCTCGGCCACCAGGCTGGGGCGCAGCGCTTCGGCCTGCTCCGCCCGCGCCAGACGCTGGCGGAAATCCAGCACCAGCGGCTGCTTCGCCTCCAGCTCGGCGAGTTGGGCGGCGGCGGCGGCGCGCCGGTCGAAGCGCTCCGCCAGCGCCTCGCGCCCGGATCGGGTGGCGCGGGCCGCCGTGAAGGCCGCATCGGCCTGAGCTCGGGCGGCGGCACTGGCCTCCACCACCGCAGCGATCCGCCCCACCAAAGCTTCAAGGCCAGCCTGATCGGTGGGAACAACAGGTGCTACGGGTGCGGCGAGCGCTGCAGGCTCGCCGAGGGCCCGAGGCGCTGGCACCCCATCAGCCCCATCAGCCTCAGCCAGCCCCGCATACGGCAGCCAGGCGTGGCCGGCCTGGTCGCGTAGCACGGCCTGGGCGTCGTGTTGCTTCTGGACGGCCTGACGCGCTGCTTTGGCCTGGTCGTCGAGCCACCAGCCGGCCCGCTCGTAGAGAACGGTGTCGAAGAGGGTCTTGAGCAGGGCTTCGCGGTCGTCGGCTTTGGCCCGCAGCACTTCGGCGAAGCGGCCCTGGGGCAGCAGGATCACCTGGCGGAACTGGGCGGCGTTGAGGCCCACCAGCTGCTGCACCTCGCGGGTCACCTCGGTGATTCGGGCCGCCACCGGCTGCTCCTCGCCGTTGGCGCCCAGCCGCAGCAGCAACGCCTGCGGGGGCTTGTCGGTGACGCCCTGGCCGCGGGCCTTCGGGGCGCTGTGCGCAGGGCTGCGCTCCACCCGGTAGCGGGCCTCGCCGCAGGAGAACGCCAGGCTCACGCGCGGCACGGCGCCAGGAGCGGCGTGATCGGAGCGCAGCCCCTTGACGCTGCGATCGCCCGATACCTCTCCATAGAGGGCGAAGCAGAGGGCATCGAGCAGGAAGGTCTTGCCGGCGCCGGTGGTGCCGTGGATCAGGAACAACCCCTCGGCGGCGAGCGCGTCGAAGTCGATCGCCACCGGATCGGCGTAGGGCCCGAAGGCCTCGATCACCAGCTGGTGCGGCTTCAACGCTCCCCTCCCCGCAACGCCTGGGCCAGGGCCGCCTCCAGCAGTTCGGCTTCGGCGTCGCTGGGCGGCCGGCCCTGCTGGTCGGCGAAGAAGGCGGTGGCCAGGGCCAGGGGCGAGCTGGCCTGGCGCACCTGACGGTGGCGTTCGTCGCCACTGGCGCGAACCAGCTCCGGCGGCTCGTGGCGCAGCTCGGCGATGTGGGGGAAGCGGGCCCGCAGGCGGGCCATCGCCTGCAGCGGCAGGGTGTCGTCGGTGAGGATCGCCCGCACGCGGGCGGCTTCGGCAGGGGCGTGGGCGGGATCGTGGCAGAGCGCCTCGATCGGGCCGCGCAGGGTGCGCAGCGGCCGGCCCACCTGCAGCGGAATCACCTGCACCGCCGCCGGTTCGGGCGCGCCGGGGGCGGCGGCCAGCTCCACGATCCGCACCGATTTGATGTGGTCCTGCTCGGAGAACGAATAGGGCAGCGGCGTGCCGGAGTAGGCGATGCGCGGGCCGGCCAGCTGCTGGGAGCGGTGCAGATGGCCGAGCGCCACGTAGTCGAAGCCGGCGAAGGCCTCCACGCTGACGCGATCCACGTTGCCCACCGTGAGCTCCCGCTCCGACTCGCAGCTTTCACCGCCGGCCACGAAGGTGTGGGCCACCAGCACGGCGCGATGCCCGGGCCGCCCGCTCAGATCGGCGCGCAGGCGGGCGAGGGCCAGCCGGGTGACCTGCTCATGGCGCAGGCGGCCGGGTTCCCCCGAGAGGGCGGGGCCATCGACCGCCGGCTCCAGGTAGGGCAGCGGGTAGATCGCCACCGGCGCACCGCCGCCCCTGGGGGTGAGCAGCACCGGCTCGTGGGCGCGGCGCACGTCGCCGCGGATGGTGATGTTGAAGGTGGAGAGCAGCGGGTCGTACACCGACACCCGCACGTGGGAGTCGTGGTTGCCGGCGATCGCCACCACGGCGGTGCCGCCGGCGCTGAGCCGGGCCAGGGCGTCGTTGAACAGGGCCACCGCTTCGGCGGGGGGGATGGCGCGGTCGTAGAGGTCGCCGGCGATCAGCACCGCTTCAACCTCATGCTCCCGCGCCAGGGCCACGATCCGTGTGATCGCCGCCGCCTGCTCATCGAGCAGCGAGACGCCGTGGAAGCTGCGGCCCAGATGCCAGTCGGAGGTGTGCAGCAAGCGCATCGGGCCAAGGTAGGCAGGAGGAACGCCGCTGGCTGCCGCTGCGCCTGCCCCGTTCAGGGCGCCAGCCGCTCGATCAGCCAGGCGCTGCCCTCTGCCCCAGCGCCGCTGGTGGCCGCCGGCTGGCTGGGCCGGTAGCGGAAGCGATCGTGCAGGCGGTTCTGCCGTCCCTGCCAGAACTCGAACTCCACCGGCACCACCCGCAGGCCGCCCCAGGCCGGCGGCAGCGGCACCTCATCACCGGCGAAGCGGCGCGCCATCGCTTCCCACTGGGCTTCCAGCAGCGAGCGGGAGCTGATCACGGCGCTCTGCTGCGACACCCAGGCCCCCAGCCGGCTGCCCACCGGGCGCGAGAGGAAATAGGCGAGCGATTCGGCCGTGCTGATCCGCTCAGCCCGGCCGAGCACGATCACCTGCCGCTCCAGCCCATACCAGGGAAACAGCAGACTCACCTGGGGATGGGCGGCGATCTCGGTGGCCTTGCGGCTTTCGTAGTGGGTGAAGAACACGAAACCGCGGGCATCGAAGGCCTTGAGCAGCACGGTGCGGGCACTGGGGCGCGCGCCATCGCTGGTGCCCAGCACCATGGCGTTGGCTTCGCTCAGCTCGGCCGCCACCGCCTGATCGAACCAACGGCGGAACTGCGCCACCGGATCAGCGGCCAGATCAGCGCGCCGCAGGGCCTCGCGGCGGTAGTCGCGGCGCAGCTGGGCGGGATCGGCGGGATCGGCGGGATCGGTGGGGTCGCTCATGGCAGCGGTGCGCAGAGGCGGTTCACGCCTTCGGGCTCCAGCTTCGGGCCGCAGTGGAGCGGGCTGGCAGCCGTCGCTAGCGTTGATCGCATCGATCGCACTGCCAGCAGGATTGGTCATGGCCAGCCTCACGATTCGCAACCTCGACGACGCCACCAAGGCCCGACTGCGGCTTCAGGCGGCGCGCCATGGTTGCTCGATGGAAGAGGAGGCGCGCACGATCCTCAGGCAGGCGGTGGCGGCGTCGCCTGAGGTGCCAGCCGGTCCAGGCCTGGGCAGCCGCATTCAGGCCCATTTCGCCTCATGCGGCGGGGTGGAACTCGATCTGCCGGCTCGCGTGTCGATGGCAGCTGCCGCCCGCTTCGATGGGGAGCAGGCTTGATCGTTCTGGACACCAACGTGATTGCGGAGCTGATGCGGCCCCGCCCCGAACCCCTGGTGCTGGCCTGGGCCGATCGCCTGGAGCCCGCGATGGTGGGTCTTACGGCGATGAATGAGGCGGAGGTCCTGCATGGCATCGCCCGTCTGCCTGAGGGCCGCCCGTTGGTATGGGGAGTTGCTGTGGCAGAGGGAACGCCTGGGCCAGCCGATGAGCACGGCCGATGCGGTGATCGCCGCCATCACCCTGTCCCAGGGCGCCCAACTGGCCACCCGCAACGAGGTGGATTTCGCCGGCATCGGAATCGAGTTGATCAACCCCTGGCCCGCGCCTTGAGAGGAGCTGGAGCCATGGTGCTGTTAAGCAACACAAGTCCCCTTTAGGATGCCTCCAGGCGACACCGCTGCCATTGACCGCTGCTCATGGCCAAGGCCAGGAGGGGTGGGCCGCAGCCCGCAGCGTGCATCACGCCGCCGCCGGCTTGATGACGACTTCTGAGCATGGCTATTCCCTGCTGAGCCAGCCTCAGCCGGATGCGCCTGCCGCGGATGCATGGCTTGCCACCGCATGGCGCGGGGTTGTGGGTGATCCGGGTGGGGGTCATCAAGCAAGCCCAAACGCGTCTCTTGGATCAATCACAAGGCCATGGACCCTTGCCCCGCGCCGTGGTGCTCCAGCCCGCCTCTCCCCAAAACCGCCCTACCCCAGCCAGACTCGCCCCAGCGCCGCCCCACCTGATCCCTCGATGCCCGATCAGGACCAGCTCAACGCCCCCGCCGCAGCCCTGGAGCAGGCCGGCGGCACCGAGCATCACACTGGGTCGCTGACGGCGGGCTGAGCGAACGGAATGGCGATCAAGAAGTCCGATCTTTATTCCTCGCTCTGGGCCTCCTGCGATGAACTGCGCGGCGGCATGGATACCAGCCAGTACAAGGACTATGTGCTGTTCATGCTGTTCATCAAATACGTTTCCGATAAATATGGCAACTCTGACGACTTCGCTCCGCCCGTGGTGATCCCAGATGGCGCCAGCTTCAAAGACATGGTGGCGCTCAAGGGCAAGGCTGACATCGGCGATCGGATCAACACCGAGGTGATCCAGCCGCTGATTGATGCCAACGCACGGCTGGCCCGCAGCGACTTCCCCGATTTCAACGACTCCAACAAACTCGGTGACGGCGCCGACAAGGTGGAGCGCCTCGGCAATCTGATCGCCATCTTCGAAACACCGGCGCTCGATTTCTCCAAAAACCGCGCCGAGAACGACGACATCCTCGGCGATGCCTATGAGTATCTGATGCGGCACTTCGCCAGCCAGAGTGGCAAGAGCAAGGGGCAGTTCTACACGCCCTCGGAAGTGAGCCGCATCATCGCCAAGGTGATCGGCATCGCGCCTGCGAATGCCGTTGCTTCCACCACCGCCTACGACCCCACCTGCGGCTCCGGTTCGCTGTTGCTCAAGGTGGCCGCCGAGGCGGGCAAGCCGATCACCCTCGAAGGCCAGGAGAAGGACGTGACCACGGCGGGCCTGGCCCGCATGAACATGATCCTGCACGATTTCCCCACCGCCAACGTGCTCTCGGGCAACACGCTCTTCGATCCGAAGTTCAAGGACGGCGAGCAGCTGCGCACCTACGACTATGTGGTGGCCAATCCACCCTTCTCCGACAAAACCTGGTCGACGGGGCTGTCGTTGGGCGAGGGCGGCAGCGGTGACCGCTTCCAGCGCTTCAGCTGGGGCGTGCCACCCGCCAAGCAGGGCGACTACGCCTACCTGCTGCACATCCTGCGCTCGATGAAAAGCAGCGGCAAAGCCGCCTGCATCCTTCCGCACGGTGTGCTGTTCCGGGGCAATGCCGAAGCGGTGATTCGCAGACAGCTGGTGCGCTCCGGCATCCTCAAGGCGATCATCGGCCTGCCCGCCAATCTCTTCTACGGCACCGGCATTCCCGCCTGCATCCTGGTGCTCGACAAGGAGAACGCCGGCTCCCGCAAGGGCATCTTCATGATCGATGCCAGCAAGGGCTTCAAGAAAGACGGCCCCAAGAACCGCCTGCGCGAGCAGGACCTGCACCGGATCGTGGACACCTTCAGCCGCCTCGATGAGAGCAACCGGCGCTACGCCCGCCTGGTGCCGCTGGAGGAGATCGCCGATCCCCGCAACGACTACAACCTCAACCTGCCGCGCTACATCGACAGCAGCGAACCCGAAGACCTGCAGGACATCGACGCCCACCTGCGCGGCGGCATCCCCGAACGCGACCTGGAGGCCCTCGGCAGCTACTGGGCGCTGATGCCCGGCCTGCGCGCCGCACTGTTCGCGTCCGCCGGCCGCCCCGGCTACGCCGCGCTGGAGCTGCCGCTGGCCGAGCTCAAATCCGCGATCTTCAGCCACCCTGAGTTCACCGCCTTCACCAGCGAGGCCCGCCAACTGTTCGAGCACTGGCAGGCGGCCAGCGCGGTGCTGCTCAAGGATCTGGGCCCGGGCAGCCACCCGAAGCCCCTGATCGAAACGATTGCCGAGCAGCTGCTCGCCAGCTTCCAGGCCACGCCGCTGCTGGATGCCTACGACGTGTACCAGCACCTGATGGACTACTGGGCTGAAACCCTGCAGGACGATGCCTACCTGATCGCCGAGGCCGGCTGGAAGGAGGGCGCGCAGCCGCGCGAGATCCAGCAGGTGAAGAACAAGGACGGCAAGCTGGTCTGGCCTGAAAAGGAAGATTTCAAGCAGGGCAAACGCCGCTTCAAATCCGATCTGGTGACGGCCGAACTGCTGATTGCGCGTTTTTTCAAGGCCGAGCAAGTCACCATTTCGGATCTTGATGGCCTGTTGGCTTCGCTCCAGCAGGATCTCGATGAAGCCCTGGAGGAGAACAGCGGCGAAGAGGGCCTGCTGGTGGAGGTGATCGAAGGCGAAGGCGACAAGCAGAAGATCACCGCCAAAGCCTTGAAAGCCCGCCTCAAGGAGATTGGCCGCGACGCCGACTACGCCGAAGAACGCGAGGCGCTTATCAACTATGCCGACGTGCTGACCCAGCAGACCGAAACCAAGGCCCAGCTCAAGGCCGCCCAGGACAACCTCAACACCAAGCTGTTGGCCAAGTACCCCACCCTCAGCGAAGACGACATCAAGGCCCTCGTGGTGGACGACAAATGGCTGGCCACCCTCGCCACCGCCGTGCAGGGCGAACTCGACCGTGTGTCGCAGACGCTCACCGGCCGAATCCGCCAGCTGGCCGAGCGCTACGCCACACCACTGCCGCAGCTCACCGACGAAGTGGCCACCCTCGCCCGCCGCGTGGACGAACACCTCAAAACGATGGGAGCGGTATGGAACTGAAGCCGGGCTACAAGCAGACGGAGGTGGGCGTCATCCCGGAAGAGTGGGAGGTCGTTACCGCGACAGAAGCGTGTGAGCTGGTAGTGGACTGCAAAAACAGGACGCCTCCAGTTGTTCCTGATAGTGACTACGCCGTGGTTCGAACGCCAAACGTTAGGAACGGTCAATTCGTTATCGAAGATCTTCGTTTCACTGATGAGGCGTCTTTTCGCGAATGGACGGCTCGAGCAGTTCCTCAGTTCGGAGATATTTTGATAACCCGAGAAGCTCCACTCGGCGAAGTTTGTGCAGTTCCTGAAGCACGCAATGTGTGCCTTGGCCAAAGGATGATGCTTTACCGGCCATCGCCGACGAAAACAGAAACCGGCTATCTCCTCTATTCGCTGATGTCTGTACCCGTGAGAGTCAACCTTCTGAGGAAGATTGGCGGCTCCACCGTCGGACATGCGAAAGTTGACGACATTCGTTATCTTCAGCTTCCGCTCCCACCCCTCCCCGAACAACGCGCCATCGCGACGGCGTTGAGCGATGTGGATGCGCTACTGGGCGCGCTGGACCGGCTCATCGCCAAGAAGCGCGACCTCAAACAGGCCGCCATGCAGCAACTCCTCACCGGCCAAACCCGCCTCCCCGGCTTTCACGGCGAGTGGGAGGTGAAGCGGTTAGGGGAGATGGGATGGACCTACGGAGGATTGACTGGCAAAGGGAAAGCCGACTTCGGCGAAGGATCGGCTTGCTACATTACTTTTTTGAACGTTATGTCGAACGTCGTGATTAAATGCGAAGAGTTCGAGCATGTTCATGTCTCTTCATCGGAGACACAGAACCAGGTGATAAAGGGTGACCTGCTCTTCAACGGCTCGTCTGAAACACCTGAGGAGATTGCTATGTGCTCTGTGTTGCTTCATGATGTTTCCGATCTTTACTTAAACAGCTTCTGCTTTGGTTTTAGATTTCATTGCAATGCGCAGGCTGACGGCTTATTCTTTGCTTACTACTTTAGAAGCAGAGTCGGCCGAGAGTTTGTGAAATCACTTGCTCAAGGCTCGACTCGCTACAACGTGTCCAAGTCTGCTCTTCTCAGCTCAACCCTTCATTTACCGTCGCTCCCCGAACAAACCGCCATCGCCGCCGTGCTAACGGATATGGATGCGGAGCTGGTGGCGTTGGAGCAGCGGCAGGCCAAGACCCGCGCCATCAAGCAAGGCATGATGCAGGAGTTGCTCAGCGGGCGCACGCGGCTGGTTGAGGCTGAAACGCCGGGAGGCGTGAGCCTGGAACCAACGCCACGAGCATGAAGGTGTTCATCAGCAGCGTGCAGAAGGAGTTCGCGGCTGAGCGCGCGGCCCTGCGCGACTTTCTGCGTGGTGATGCCATGCTGCGCCTCTTCTTTGAGCCATTTCTGTTCGAAGAGGTTCCCGCCGCCGACCGTCGTGCCGACGAGGTGTATCTGGATGAACTGGAAAACTGCGAGATTTACATTGGCCTTTTCGGCAACGACTACGGCTTTGAGGATCAGCACGGAGTCTCCCCCACGCAGCGGGAATTTGATCAGGCCACGCAGCAGCACAAGCTTCGGCTGATCTTCGTCAAGGGCAGCACCGACACAGGCAGGCATCCCAGCATGCAGGCGTTGATCGGCCGGGCGGGCGGCGAACTGATCCGCCGCCGGTTCACCTCAGCGGCGGAGCTGGTGGCGGCGGTGTATGCGGCGTTGGTGCAGGTGCTGGAAGACCGTGAATTGATCCGCACCGGGCCGTTTGATGCTGCGCCCTGTTCCAAGGCCACGCTTGCCGACCTGAAGTCCGAAGACATGAGCCGCTTCATCCGCGAAGCCAAGCGGGCGCGCGGTTTCCCTCTGAGTGAAGGCGCGACGCCGGAGGAATTGCTGACGCATTTGAACCTGCTGAATGATGGCCGCCCGACCAATGCTGCGGTGTTGTTGTTCGGCCGCCAGCCGCAGCGTTTCCTCATCGCCTCGGAGCTGAAGTGCGCCCACTTTCACGGCACGGAGGTGGCCAAGCCGATCCCCTCCTATCAGGTTTACAAGGGCACGGTGTTCGCGCTGGTGGATCAGGCGGTCGACTTCGTGATGTCGAAGGTCAACTTGAGCGTGGGCACGCGGGCCGCCGGGCCACAGGCACCCGTCACCTACGAAATCCCACGTGAAGTGGTGGCAGAGGCCATCGTGAATGCCGTGGCACACCGCGATTACACCAGCAACGGCAGCGTGCAGGTGATGCTGTTTGCCGATCGTCTGGAGATCTGGAATCCGGGGGCGTTGCCGGCCTCGCTGACCCTGGAGAAGCTGCGGCAACCGCATGGCTCCGTGCCGGCCAATCCGCTGCTGGCCGAGCCGCTCTACCTCACCCGCTACATCGAACGGATGGGCACCGGCACAGGCGACATGATCCGGCGCTGCCGGCAAGCGGGCTTGCCTGAGCCGGGATTCGCGATCCGCGATGGCTTCGTGGCCACCGTGTGGCGGCTGCCCGTTGCCAAGCCAGAGTCACAGCCAGAGACGCGGCCAGAGTCACAGCCAGAGTCGCGGCCAGAGTCGATGGAGCGGCGTGTGCTGGGTTTGTTGCGTCATGGAGCGCTGTCCAAGGCGGAACTCTCCAGCGGCCTGGGCCAAAAAGAGATTTCCGGCCAGCTCAACAAAGTGATCCGCGCGCTGCTCAGCGAGCAATGCATCGAGTACACGATTCCAGACAAACCGAATAGCCGGCTGCAAAAATACCGGCTGACGGCTAAAGGGCAAACCGCTCAGGCGCCAGATCGCGCCGAATCGAGGCCTGCATGAATCGAGCATCGGTGGATCCCCTGCCAGAAGCGCCCCGCTCAGAACGCCAGACCCAGAACCGCGTCATCGCCCTGTTCACCGACATGGCGAGATCTGACGGGCTGGGCTACGACTTCCTCGGGGATTGGAGCCAGCGGGAGAACAACCGCTGCATCGAAGCGGCTTTGCTGCGCGCCAACCTGCTGGAGCGTGGCTATGGCGAGCTGCAGATCGCCGCCGCCTTGCAGAAACTGATCGCCGCCGCCGACAGCACCGGCATCAGCCTCTACCAGGCCAACCTGCGCACCTACCAGCTGCTGCGCTATGGCGTGTCGGTGCAGATTGCCGCTGGAGCGCCCAGTGAGCAGGTGCATCTGGTGGATTGGCAGCACCCGGAGGCCAACCATTTCGCCCTCGCCGAGGAAGTCACCCTGCGCGGCGGCCATGAGCGGCGGCCCGATCTGGTGATCTATCTCAATGGCATCGCCATCGCTGTGATCGAGCTCAAGCGCAGCTCGGTGGAGATCGCTGACAGCGTGCGTCAGCTGATCAGCAACCAGCAGGACATCTTCAACGCCCCATTCTTCGCCACCGTTCAGCTCCTGCTGGCGGGCAGTGATTCCCAGGGGTTGCGTTACGGCACCGTCACCACCAGGGAAGAGTTCTTCGTGGAGTGGAAGGCGGCCGCCAGCCCAGACCAGGCCGCCGCTGCTCCCAGCCCGGGAGCGTTGCTGGATCGGCCGCTGGCCGAAATGGCCGACAAGGCCCGGCTGCTCGATCTGATCCGCCACTTCATCCTCTTCGACAACGGCATCAAAAAGGTGCCGCGCCCCCATCAGTTCGCCGCCGTGAAATCAGCCCAGGAACGTCTTCGCAGCCGCCAGGGTGGGGTGATCTGGCACACCCAGGGCAGCGGCAAGAGCATCCTGATGGTGCTGCTGGCCAAGTGGCTGCTGGAGAACGATCCAGAGGCCCGCATCCTCGTCGTCACCGACCGCGACGAACTCGACAAGCAGATCGAAGGGGTAATGAAGAATGCCGGTGTGATCGGCGAGAGCTCGCCCTCACCCCGCGTCACCCGGCGCGATGAGCTGGTGGCCAAGCTCGGATCGAGCACGCCCCGGCTGCTCTGCGCCCTGCTGCACAAGTTCGATCCCGCCGACCTCAGCGGGCCGCCACCGCCCATCCGCGGGCGTTTCTACGTGTTCGTGGATGAATGCCACCGCAGCCAGGGGGGTGAGATGAACAGGCAGATGAAGCGCTGGCTGGCCGACGCCCTGTTCATCGGCTTCACCGGTACGCCCTTGCTCAAGAAGGATGCGGCCCGGCTGCGCACCCGGGATCTGTTCGGCACCTACATCCACACCTACAAGTTCCACCAGGCCGTGGCCGACAAGGTGGTGCTCGACCTGCGCTACGAGGCCCGTGACGTGCCGCAGCGGCTCAGCTCACCGCAGGCCATCGAAGCCTATTTCGCCCAGAAAACCAGATCCCTGAACAATTTCCAGAAGGCCCTCATCCGCAAGCGCTGGGCCACGATGAAGGAACTGATGAGCGCCGAGGAACGCAAGGCGCGCATCGCCGCCAGCATCATCCACGACTTCGACACCAAGCCGCGCCTCAACAACGACCGGGGCACGGCGATTCTTGTGGCGGCAAGCATCTACGACGCCTGCCACTACATGCGCATCTTCCAGGGCAAGCCCTTCGGGGCCTATTGCGGCGTGATCACCTCCTTCGAGCCGAACCACAACGCCATCTCCCGTGAACCGGCCAACAGCGATGAGCGCTTCAAGTTCGACACCTACACCCAGCACATCCTCAAAGAGGGCCAGTCCACCAAAGCCTATGAAGACGAAGCCAAGCGGCGCTTCATCGAAGAGCCGGCCAACCTCAAGCTGTTGATCGTGGTGAGCAAACTGCTCACCGGCTTCGATGCCCCCAGCTGCACCTACATCTACCTCGACAACGAACTGCACGACCACAACCTCTTCCAGGCCATCTGCCGCACCAATCGCCTCGACGGCGACGACAAAACCTACGGCCACATCGTTGATTTCAAGAAGCTGTTCGAAGATCTGCAAGAGGCCATCTCCGTGTACAGCTCCGATGAGCTGGATCTGGATCAGGGTGATGGCGGCAGCAACAATGTGGAGTTGAAGGGCTGGCTCAGCGAAGGTAAAAGGCAGCTCGATGCGGCCCGTGAAGAGCTGCTCTACCTCTGTGAGCCCGTGCCGTTGCCGCGGGAGGTGGAGCAGTTTCTCCACTTCTTCTGTGGTGAGATCGACAGCCCCACGGCACTCGCAGAAACGGAGCCTTTACGCGTCGCGTTCTACCAATCCGTGGCCCGCTTTGTGCGCGCCTTCGCCGACATCGCCCAGGCTCTCGCCGAAGCCGGCCACACCGAGGCTCAGATCGCCACCTTGCAGAAGGAGGTTGATTTCTATGCGGAGATCCGCTCCGCCATCAAGAAGCATTCCGGCGAAGAGCTCGACATCAAGCCCTATGAGGCCGACATGCGCCGCCTGCTCAACACCTATGTGCAGGCCGATCCAGCGGAGGATCTCGGCAACCTGCAGACCCTCTCCCTCACGGAGCTGATCATCGAAACCGGCATTCACGATGCCATTGCCCGCAAGCTCAACGCCAAAGGCAAGCTCTCGAACAACGCCATCGCCGAAGGCATCATCAACAACGTCCGGCGCACGATCATTCGCGACCAGCTCACCGACCCGCGCTTTTATGCCGAGATGTCGCGGCTGCTGGAGGATCTCATCCGTCAGAGCCGCTCCGATGCCACGGCCTACGAAGCCTTTCTGATCAAGGCCGAAGATCTGGTGAGGCGCATGGCCAACAGGGAGCCTGTGGGAGGTGTTCCCTCGATGCTCCACGGCAGAGCGGAGGCGATCGTGATCTTCAACAACCTGCCCGCCATCCTTTCGGGCATGGCATCAGCGCCATTGGAGGACAATCCACAGCAGCAGGAGGAGCGCGCGGAGCTGGCGCTTCGCCTCGATCAAGCGATGCGCGATTGCGCCCCAGCAGGCTGGAAGGGCGATACTGCGCGCGAAGCTCAGGTGCAGAACGCCCTGTTCCCCATCCTTGCAAGGGATCGCGCCGCGACGCTGGCCCTGTTCGACCTGATCAAAAACCAGCCCGGCTACGGATGAGCGCACAGCCCCAGAGTGGTGTGCCGGCTCCGTTTGGTGAAACGATCCAGATCGGCGAGATCGACATCCTGGTCACCAGGAAGGCCATCAAGCACGTTCATCTTTCCGTGCATCCACCCGATGGTCGCGTCACCCTCGCGGCCCCCAGCGCCACGCGGTTGGAGGTCGCCCGGGCCTATGCCATCACCCGCCTCGCCTGGATCCGCCAACAGCAAGAGGCCTTCAGGGGTCAGGCCCGCGAACCATCCCGTCAGTTCATCGAACGTGAGAGTCATCTCCTCTGGGGACGGCGCCACCTGCTCTCCGTCGCCTACAGCGAAGCCAAGCCTTCTGTTGTGCTTGATCACAGGCGCATCACCCTCACCGTTCGCCCCGGCAGTGATGCCGCCAAACGCGGCGAGATCATCCATTCGTGGCACAGATCACTGCTTCACGCGCTGCTGCCACCGCTGATCAAAACCTGGGAGCGAAAGCTGAACGTGAACGTCAACGCCTACTTTCTGCAGCGAATGAAAACCAAGTGGGGAAGCTGCAATCCCCGTGCCGGCAACATTCGCCTCAACACGGAACTGGTGAAGAAGCCGAAAGATCTTCTCGAGTATGTCGTTGTGCATGAAATGGCCCATCTGCTGGAGCCAACCCACAGCGAACGCTTCATCGCCATCCTCCAGGAGCACTACCCCACCTGGCGCGAGGCGCGGGCCGAACTGAACGCGCTGCCGCTGGCCGCCGAGTTGTGGCGGGAGTGAGGGCCGCCTTCGTTTCTATGCAGCTCACCCCAGCGTCCGCAGGATGCTCTTCATCATCAACACCAAGTGCAACGGTTGGTGAAGGCCAACAGCCTCACGCTGCAGCCACAAACAGGTGTGGTGAAGGGCATCGGTGAAGTAGAGCCCATGGCGTACGCCGGCCAAGGTGAAACCTAACCGCGCCTCCGCTTTCCTGAGTGCCGAAATGCTGGGGAGTGGGAGGGGATGAGATTGGATGCCATCGCCCCTTTACAACGTAGCTTCGATTGGCCATCGGCGTAGAAGGTAGTGCTCCAATCGTGTATTCAAATGGGGCAAAGGGTTCCCACGAGCGAGGTATGGCAAGGGGACCTGGACTCGTTACAGGGAGGTCTAGGACAATTGGCAAGCTTCATTGTATTGAGGGCAGAAACCGCTGGCCTCGTAATCCATCGCTTTGGGCTACAAGCTTCAACGGGCATTTTCCCAAGTTCGTATGTTATCTCTATCACTCGACTGGCATTCTGAGTTTCGCTTCAGGCTAAGATGTTCCGACTCTGACAGAAGCGATGTACATTCTTTCGTGCCATCAGCCCTTCCCTTGCCCCCTCAGAACAGCAACGCATCGCTGCCTGCCTGAGCAGCCTCAACCATCTGATTCACCGCCGAAACTAAAAGTTCGAAGCCCTCAAGATTCACAAGAAGGGCTTGATGCAACAGCTTTTGCCAACTCTGGAAGAGATGTCAGCATGAATGGCCTGATTCTCTACACCACTGAAGACGGTACCAGCCGCATCCAACGATGCGCCAAAGGCCAGACGGGGTGGCTCCCACAGCGCGAGATGGCGGAACTCTTTGCTGTGAGCTCGGACAACGTAGGCCTGCACCTTAAGAACATCTATGCGGAAGCTGAACTGACCCGCGAGACAACTACCGAGGATTCCTCGGTAGTTCAACCCGAAGGGGCCAGGGAAGTTCAGCGACCGCTCATCCTTTACAACCTCGATGCCATGCCCCCCGCCCGCCCCGGCGTTTACAGCGGCGAAGCCAATCCCTTTGGCTGCCACCTGCCCGCCCAGCTGCAGCAGCAGCTTTTCCCGTTATCGGAAGAAGTGGAAGCATGAGCAAGAAGATCATCATCATCGCTGAACCGAACGGCGCAGGAAAAACGACCTTTGCTCGTTCCTTTCTCCCGCAGGAGGCGCAGTGCCCGCGCTTCATCAATGCAGACCTGATCGCGGCCGGGCTTTCACCCTTCTCCCCTGAGAGTGCAGCGCTCAAGGCGGGGCGGTTGATGCTGGCAGAAATCGCCGACTGCGTCCGCAACGGTGAGAGTTTTGCCTTTGCGACCACGCTTTCCGGTCTGAGTGAACTGGAAAGGGCCTACAAGCCCGCCGTTGATGCCTGGGCCATCTATGACAGTGTCGGCGAAAGCCCGGCGCTGCTCGAATGGGGTGAAAGTAAATGACCATGAGAAACATTCAGGAAGCCAACGATCCCGATCTGCGTGCCTCCGTTGCCGCCATGAAGCGCGCCGCAGAGGCAGCCCGCCAGACGGCCATCCAGACGGGCACGAATCTCGTCATCGTCAAAGACGGCAAGCTCACCCGTATCCCCGCCGAAGCGCTGCGTGAGGCGGCCCGCTAGAAGGGCCGACAACCGACATGACCCCCGCCCGCCCCTTCGCCCTGCGCCTGTTCATGCCCTCCGGCCAGCCTGAGGGCATGCGCATCGTGGAGAAAACGAACTGGAGCGGCATCGGCTTCGTGGAGGAGTTGCTGCTCTGTTGCCCGGTGCTGGGGTTTCGCGCCTTCGAGCAGGCATCGGGTAAGCCGTCAGCCTCCAGCAGCAGGCTTTTTCACCTCAAGGGTCCAGACGCTTCCGGTCAGGGCTTTGAATCACCCGGTGGCTTCACGGTGCTCGCTGGCGCCAAGGCCCGCCGCGACTTCGCCGATTCCACCATGCCCGCCATGGAACCATCCACTTGGTGCCGATGATCGAAACCGAGGTGCAGATGCAGCGGCAGGGTGAGATCCGTTCCTTCCGTGGCCAGCTGCATTGAGACGGCGACCTGGAAGCCCAGCGGCTCGATCAGCCCGATGCTCCGGGGTGATCGTCGTTGATTCATCGGTCTGGATCGACTTCTTCAACGGGGTCAGCACTCCTGAAGTGGAGCATCTGGGTCTGGAGTCTGCGACCTAAGCCGTGGGAGCTCCCATCCAGCCCATTGGCGCGAAGCCGCCCGGGCGCGACTCAGCGCGCCAGCAGGCCGATCGGCCCGAGCACCAGGAAGCCGCCGAACAGGGCCAGCAGCAGGGCCAGCTTGGTGGTCCAGTGGGCCGGCAGGCGCCTGAGCACCAGGTAGGTGCCTCCGCTCACCAGCAGGGAGCCGGCGAAGGCCCCCAGCCACCAGCTCGCCGCTGCCATTCCGGCGGGGGCTTCCTGGCCGTGGAGCATGGCGTGCACGGCGACGGCACCGGCGATCAGGGTGCCGCAGAAGCCAAGGGCCGGGGCAGCTCCGGAGCGGTGGCTGCGCAGCACCAGCACCGCCACGGCTGAAATCGCCAGGGCGGCGATCACCTCAGCGGCAGGCAGGCCGCCGCCCATCGCCCCGAAGATGCCGCCGCCGATGGCGCCGGCCAGGGCCCAGAGCAACAGCTGGCCGGAGATGTAGGAGGCGGCGGCGCCCACCCCGATCAGCAGGAGCAGGTGATCGGTGCCCAGCAGGGGATGCAGGAAGCCGGAGCTGAGGCCGCCATGGGCGATGCCGTGGGCCTGGGCCGGCTGGCCTGCCAGGACGATCGCCAGGGCCGAGAGGCAGAGGATCGGAGCCAGGCTGCGGCTGGCGGAAGTGGGGCTGGAAATCATCGAATGACCCGGTCCACGCCGGGATTGAAGGGAACAGGAAACGGCGAGCGTTCTGACTGAGGAGCGCGGACCCGGAGGGGCGCTCAATCACAGCTGCGGGACAGCGCCGGACTCGGTTCCTGGCTGAACCAGGTTCCCCACCGGACTTTCCTCGTTGCCTTTCGGGAGTGACCACCGAAAACCGATCCCAGCCATTCTGCGCTGAAACCGGCACGCTGCCCGGTTGTGTCGTAATGGTCAGACCACAGCGGCGCTCAGGCCAGTCGCAGTCCCTCGATCCCCTGCCAGGCGAGATAGGCGGCGAGCGCCAGGCTCAGGCCGCCCACCACCAGTTCGCCGCGGGCATAGAGGGCCTGCTTGCCCCGTTGCAGCAACGGCAGCATGCTCTGCCGCGCCAGGGCCACGGCCAGGAATGGCAACAGCAGCAGTAGACTGGCCGCCAGCGTGAAGGCGCCGGCCAGCAGCAGTTCCTGAGCCCGATCCAGGTCGGCGGCGAGCAGGGCCGAGGCCCCCTTGGCCAGCAGGAACAGGTCGTCGGGGCTGATCACTTCGATCGCGGCGCTGACCCCGATCAGCAGCGGCAGGGGCAGGGCGCAGAAGCGATCCAGCTGGCGGATCCAGCCGGCCGGTTCACTGCCTGCCGCCTTGGTGGGCAGCAGATCGCGGATGCCCAGGGCCAGCAGGGCGCCGGCGCCCATCAGATCCAGGCCGGTGCGGTGGCTGCTGCCCTGCTCCATGCTCAGCAGCAGGCCGTGGCCCACGGTGAGCAGCAGCGTCACCATCACGGCGATCGTCGCCATCCAGCTGAGCACGAACAGGCCGCCGCGGCGCAGGGGATTCGGCCCCAGCAGCAGCAGCAGCAGCAGGCCGATGTGGATCGGGCTGAGGCTGATGCCACTGCCATAGGCCAGCAGTTCAGCCCAGAGGCGGGGATCGCTCATGCCGCCGGCCCGCTGGTCGGGGCATTCCAGCGCAGCACCACCCGCCGGTCCCGCTCGTGGCCCAGCACGCTGACCGTGCCGGTGTTCAGGGCCAGCAGGCCGCCTCCCCTGGCGCCGAGACCCAGCCAGCTGCCCCCCAGGGCTCTGAGGATGTGCCCATGGGCGAACAGGGCCACCCGGCCGTTCTCCGCCAGGGCCAGGGCCTGCTCGATCACCTGCTGGCAGCGGTGCTCCACCTGCTCGATGCTCTCTCCGCCCTCGCAGCCGTGGGTCCAGACGGTCCAGCCGGGGACCTCCTGGCGGATCTCCGGGGTGGTCAGGCCCTCGTAGGCGCCGTAATCCCATTCCCGCAGCTCCTCGCAGAGGCTGGCGCTCTGGGCCAGCCCTGCCAGCTCGCAGGTCTGGCGGGCCCGTTGCAGCGGACTGCAGAGCACCGCCGCGAAGCGAAGCTCCGCCAGCAGGGGTGCCAGGGCCCTCGCCTCAGCTTCCCCTTCCGGCAGCAGGGCCAGGTCGGTGTTGCCGGTGTGGCGGCCATCGCGGGCCCAGGCGGTGGCGCCGTGCCGCAGCAACCAGAGTTCCGGGGCTGGATTCGAGGACGTCACGGTGGGTGGGCTGGTTTACCGGTTGGATTGAACCATCACACGGCCGCGGCTGGGGTCAGCGGCCGCACCCGGGCGGCGGCGTCGCGCAGGCGACAGCAGATCTGCGGGCAGCCACTCCAGTGCAGGTGCAGCCAGCTGGCGTGCAGGCCGGGCCGGCTCCAGCCTTCCGGCCGGCTCGGCCAGCCCCAGCCTTCGAGCTGCCAGAGCGGCCCGCCGGGCGGGGCTGTGGCTGCCGCCGGCAGCGGTTCCAGCTCCCAGCGATGAAATTCATGGCCGCAGACGGTTTCGCCCCGCCGCACCACCAGCCCGTCCGCCAGGGCCGTGGCCTGCCGATAGCCCAGCTGCAGGGCGCCGCGCCGCGCTGAGAACGGCAGCAGACCCGCCATCCGATGGGACACCCCGCTGCCATCCTCCAGCTCCTGGCCCAGCAGCAGCAGCCCGCCGCACTCGGCGTAGATCGGCAGGCCTGCCCCGGCGGCGCGGCGCAGGTCCGCCAGGCTGCGTTTGCTGGCGGCCAGGGCGGCGGCATGGAGCTCCGGAAATCCTCCCGGCAGGATCACCCCCTGACTGCCGGCGGGAAGCGGTTCGTCGGCCAGCGGTTGCCACGGCTGCACGCTCACGCCCAGGCCTTCGAGCAGGGCGCTGGCTTCCGGGTAGCGGAAGTGGAAGGCGGCGTCACTGGCGATCGCCAGGGTGACCAGAGCCGTCGGCCCGGGCCCGGGGCGATCGCCAGCCAGGCACCAGCGGATCGGATCGGGGCTGCCCGCCCCTGGCGGCGGCGGCGGCGCCAGCAGGGGCATCAGCGCCTCCAGGTCGAGGTGACGTTCGGCCAGGGCCGCCCACTCCTCCAGGCAGCGGCCCAGGTCTTCGAGTTCATGGGCTGGCAGCAGGCCCAGGTGACGGGAGGGCAGGCTGAGGCTCGGGTGACGCGGCAGCACACCCAGCAGCGGCATGGCGATGGCGGCCAGGGCCTCACTGAGCAGGGCCTGGTGCCGCTCGGTGCTCACCCCGTTCAGCACAACACCGGCCAGCTCCAGGCCGGGTTGATGATCCCGGAAACCCCGCACCAGCGCCGCCACCGAACCGGCCTGGCGGCTGGCCTCCACCACCAGCACCACCGGCAGCCCCAGCAGCTGGGCCAGTTCCGCCGAGCTGCCGGCCAGGCCCGGCCCCCGGCCGTCGAACAGCCCCATCACCCCCTCCACCAGGCAGTGGTCGGCCTGGCTCCCCCACCAGGGGAAGCTGCGCCGCACCCAGCCCTCGCCGCAGAGCAGGGCATCGAGGTTGCGGCAGGGCCTGCCGCTGGTCCGGCTCAGCAGCTGGGGATCGAGATAATCCGGCCCCACCTTGAAGGTCTGGATCGTTTCGCCACGCCGGCGCACCAGGGCGGCAAGGCAGAGGCTGAGCAGGGTCTTGCCGCTGCCGCTGCAGGGTGCCGCAATCAAACAGGCCATGCCGACGCGTCCCTTCCCTGCCCGGTCAGTGCGGCAGCAGCCTGGCCGCCATCGGCGCGGCCGCCGCCAGCAGGGGGCTGGTGGTGTCGTGGCCGCCGGCCAGCAGGCGGGCCATCTCCATCTCCTCGCTTTCGTTGGAGATGCTCACCACCTCCTCGGCCAGCTCCATCGTGGCCACCCCGCCGGCCTCCAGCCGCATGCAGCCGCCCGATTCGGAGCAGAGGATCACGCAGAGCGGCTTGCGGCCTTCCGGGCAACAGATCAGGCGCAGGCCCACCAGGGCGCCGGGATGGCTCTTGGGAACCCCCACCGGCACCGACATCAGCCGGAACTGGACGATCTGGCCGTCGCTGCGCTGGAACTCGGCGCCGATTCCCGCCTCGGTGCCATTGGCCGGGATGCGGTAGCTGTTCTGCAGGTGCCAGCCGAGCCGGTCGGCGATCCAGGCCGCCAGCAGCAGGCCCTGCACCGGGTGATCTCCCTCCACGTCGATGTCGAGCTGCACCACGTGGGTGAGGGCATCGCGGCGGCCGGGCGGATCGAACACCATCGCCAGCGATTCGGTCCAGCTGCGCTGCCGCAACCAGTTGAGGTCGTTCACCGCCTGGTCGCTGGCGATGCGCTCCACCAGCACATCAAGGCAGCGGCGCGGGTCGCCGATCGAGCTGTCCAGCACCAGCCGCCGCGAGGGCAGGGCCAGGGCGGCGAGCAGGTCGGGGGATTCATCCAGGGAGCCGTTCCACCACACCCAGCAGGGCAGGTCGTCCGCCACCAGCGGATTGAGCATGGCGAGCCCCTGCTCGATCGCGCCCTTGCCGCCCCGCAGCACCACCACGTCGCCGCAGGCCGGCGCGCTGCCGCTGCGTTCCTCCGGCAGCGGGCAGTAGGCGGCCACCAGCGTTTCCAGGGGGTGGTCCTCGCGCAGGGTGGGGGCCAGGGTGATCAGCCGCCGGGGTCGATGGGCGCTGATCGCCTGATCAACGAACTGTCCGCGCAGGTCTTCGGCGGTGTGGCTGCCCGGTTGCTGGCCCAGGGCCCAGGCCAGCTCCGGTGCCATCGGAGCCGTGCAGAGCGGCAGGCCGCATTCCGCCGTGGCGGTACGGGCGGCATCGAAGAGATCCTCGTTGAGCAGGCCGCTGATCGGGCCGTCGATGTGACCGGTGCGGATCAGCTGCTGCTGCAGCCAGGAGGGTTCCCACACCACCAGCGTGAAGGTGGAGGCTCCGGTCGAAGCCTCCAGATCCTTTTCCCAGAGGCGATCCAGATAACCGGACACCTCGTTGGGAGAGAGGGCGAGGGGAGCCTGAAGCGTGAGCTGGGGGGACATCGGGACGGGCGTCGTGAAGGGCGAAGACGAAAAGGCGGGACGGTGGGCTGGACCGGGAGCGGGGCTGGAGGCGCGGCAGAGGGCAGTGGATCAGGGGCGGCGCCACATCAGCCCGTCATTGGCCAGGAGGCTGTCGGCGGCTCCGGGGCCCCAGGTTCTGGCCTCGTAGGGCTGCACCGGCAGTTGCCAGGGGCTGTCCTCGATCAGCTCCAGCAGCGGCGTGTAGAGCCGCCAGGCCGCCTCCACCTCGTCGGCCCGGGTGTAGAGGGTGGGATCCCCCAGCATGGCGTCGGCCAGCAGGCGAACGTAACCCTCGTCGGAGGGTTCACCGAACGATTCGTCGTAGGAGAAGTGCATGTCCACCGGCCGGCTGCGCATGCCGGAGCCCGGAGCCTTCACATCGAAGACGAAGCCGGCCCCTTCATCGGGCTGGATCCGCAGGATCAGCTGGTTGGCGGTGGGGCTGCCACCGGCCGCGTCGAACAGATGCACCGGCGCCTCCCGGAAGGTGAGCACCACCTCGGAGAGCCGCTTCGGCAGCCGCTTGCCGGTGCGCAGGTAGAAGGGCACCCCCTGCCAGCGCCAGTTGTCGATGAACAGCTTCATCGCCAGATAGGTTTCCGTGGTGCTGTTCGGGTTGACCCCAGGCTCCTCCCGGTAGCCCCGCAGCGGGTCGCTGATGCTGCCCCCGGCCGCGTACTGTCCGCGCACACAGCATTTCCACGGCTCCTCCTCATTGGCCAGCCGGGCCGCCTGCAGCACCTTCGCCTTCTCGTTGCGGATCGCTTCGGGATCGAAGCGGCCCGGCGCCTCCATGGTGGTGAGCGCCAGCATCTGGGTGAGGTGGTTCTGCACCATGTCCCGCAGGGCGCCGGAGCTTTCGTAGTAGCCGGCCCGCTCCTCCACCCCCACGGTTTCGGCGGCGGTGATCTGCACGCTGGAGATGAAGTTGCGGTTCCAGATCGGCTCGAAGATCGTGTTGGCGAAGCGCAGCACCAGGATGTTCTGGACCGTTTCCTTGCCCAGGTAGTGGTCGATCCGGAACACCTGGTTCTCCTGGGCGCAGGCCTGAACGATCCGGTTGAGCTGCTCGGCGCTGCCGTAGTCGCGGCCGAACGGCTTCTCGATCACCACCCGACTGCGCTTCGGGTCACTGAGCAGGCCGGCATCCGCCAGGGCCCGGCAGCCGCTGCCGTAGAAGTCGGGCGACACCGAGAGATAGAAGGTGCGGTTGGTGCGGGTGGCCCGCAGCCGGTCGATGACCTCCAGCCGCTGGGCCAGGCGCACCAGGTGCTCGCTCTGCTGCAGATCGACAGGCTCGTAGAACAGCCCGCTGGCGAACTGCTCCCAGGCGGTGGGGTGATCACGGATCGTCGGCGCCAGGGCCGCCGCCATCTTGTTGCGGAACTCCTCGTCGCTCCAGGGACGGCGGGCGCAACCGAGGATGGCGAACTCGCTGGGCAGGCGCCGCTGCCGGAACAGCTCGAACAGGGCGGGAATCAGCTTGCGGTGGGTGAGGTCGCCGCTGGCCCCGAAGATCACCAGACATTGGGGCGAAATCACCCTCTCCTGGCGCAGCCCGACCCGCAACGGATTGGTGAGAGTGGCGTTCATGCGCGAGGGGCCGATGGAGCTGGCCCCACCACGAAAGCGGGGAACCCCCCGCCTGCGGTGTGCGGCCCTCGATTTTGTGGTGGTTTCGGCAAAAAGAACGGCCGCTCAGCGGTGTTCAGTAGGTCTCCACATGCCAGCGCTCGGCCTTCTTGAGCTGAGGGCGCAACTCCGCCCAGTTCAGGCCCTTGGCCGCCGCCGCCGTGGTCATCGCCTCGTCGATGCCGGGCTCCATCCCCCTCAGTCCACACATGTAGACGTGGGTTCTGGGGTCTTCGATCCAGGCGAAGATCTCCTCGCCGTGCTCCGCCACGCGGTCCTGGATGTACATCCGCCCACCGCTGGGATTCTTTTCTTCCCGGCTGATCGCCTTGGTGTAGCGGAAGTTGTCGGGGAAAGCGGCCAGGTAGCTCTGCAGATCCTCTTCGTAGAGCAGGTTGGCCGTGGTGGGCACGCCCATGATCAGCCAGGCCTTGCCCCGGAACTGATAGCCGGGATTCTTGGCCCGCTCGCCGGGATCGAACATCCGGCGCAGGTAGGCGCGCATCGGTGCGATGCCTGTGCCGGTGGCCAGCATGATCACATTGGCCTCCTCATCGGGGGGGAGCAGCATCTCCTTGCCCACCGGGCCGGTGATCTTCACCTTGGCGCCGGGTTCGATGTCGCAGAGGAAGGTGGAGCAGACGCCGTAGATCGTTTCGCCCTCCTTCTCGTACTGGAGCTGGCGGACACACAGGGAGACGGTCTTGTCCTCGAGGTTGTCGCCATGGCGGGTGCTGGCGATCGAATACAGCCGCAGCTTGTTGGGTTTGCCGTTGGCATCGACGCCATCGGGAATGATGCCGATGCTCTGGCCTTCCACGTAGTGGAGATTGCCCTCGGAGAGATCGAAGCTGATGTGGTTCACCCGGCCGATCGCCCCTTCGGCCAGCAGGGAGTAGTTCCCCAGCACCGTGCCCATGTAGGGATCCTTCGGCTTGTAGAGATTGACCGGAGGAGCCTCGTGGCTGGGTGGGGTGCTGGTCACGGTGGGGGTGGTGGCGTCGGTGCTGGAAACGTCAGGGGCGCCGGCGGCTTCAGCGGGGGTTTCGGCAGCTGGCTCGCTGGCCGAGGGCGAAGCGCCGATCGGGGTGACCGAAACAATCCGGCCTCCCTGCTCGTTGATCATCCGCAGGGTGGCCTGCATCTGGGCGAGACTGAGATTGAAGCGTCTCACCGCGGTGCGCTCGGAAGGTCCGCTCAGTCCCTCCACAACGAGGCTGAACATGCGGGCATCGCCCTGGCGAAGCGCTGCGGTTGAGGTGCGCATCGGCCGCTGTATCCCAAAAATGCGTTGCGATCATAGGGAAGGCCGATCTCCCGAGCTCGGCGCCCGTCCCCACCCCAGCAACGAAACACAGGGTTTAGGTTGGGTTGCTGACATTGGGGTGTCGTGGCCCTCACCATGCCTTCCCCGAATTCGGTGATTCACCATTTGGCGCACCCTTCAGGCCTTGACATCGCTCCGGGCCCGGGTCCGGGTCTGGGGCTTCAGGTCTGCGCCCTCGACACGATCCAGCAGGACATGGAGCGGCTGCCCCAGGGAGTGCGGCGGCTGGCGGTCCAGTTGCGCCTGGGCCTCAGCCAGGACCTGATCTGGACGGTGATCACCGACTACGAGAACCTCAGCGGTTTCATCCCCAACCTCGCCTCCTCAAAGCTGCTCTGGCGTCAGGGGAACCAGGTGGGCCTGGAGCAGGTGGGTTGCCAGCAGTTCTGCGGGCTGCGCTTCAGCGCCCGGGTCGAGTTGGTGCTGGTGGAGCAGCGGGACGATGGGGTGCTGCGCTTCCGGATGACCCAGGGTGATTTCCGCCGCTTCGAAGGGGCCTGGACGGTCAGTCGCGATCCCCAGGGCGCCCGGCTGCTCTACGAACTCACCGTGCAGGGACGGCCGGGCATGCCGATCGGCCTGATCGAGCAACGCCTGCGGGAGGATCTCGCCGCCAACCTCCGCGCCGTGCAGCAGGAGGCGATGCAACGCTTTCAGGCCAGCTGATCGCGTTGAATTTGATTGCGTTGATTCAGATCGGGTTGATTCAAATTGGCTTGATTCTGATCGGCTTGATTCTGATCGGCTTGATTCAGAGGAATGGCAGGATTATGAATCAATCAAAAATCTGATCAATCAAAAATCTGATCAATGAAAACCCCGAAGCCGTGGGGTTGATCAGACCAGGACAAAGCGTTTCTGAGGGGTCAGAAGATGATTTCTGCCCGACAATCTGCTGTTCGGTTGCATACCCCCAAGGGGATTCGAACCCCTGTCGCCTCCGTGAAAGGGAGGTGTCCTAGGCCTCTAGACGATGGGGGCGAGGCCACGGGGCAAAGCGTTGATAGCCAGGCTTACCGATGGATGGACGCTACGGTTCGGAGTAGCCCTTCGTCAAGGAGGGTTCAGGCCCGGGGCGTGCTGGCCACTCCACATCGGAACGGTGAAATGGAAGCTGGCTCCTTCCCCCGGTTGGGAGACCACCCAGATCCGTCCGCCATGGGCCTCCGCGATCCGGCGGCACACCGAAAGGCCGATCCCGAACCCCGAGGTGGTGGCCGATGTCTGGGGAAGCCGCACGGAATCCAGGAAGATCCGTTCCTGTTCTCCCCTGGGAATGCCCGGGCCGGTGTCGCTGACGCTCACCTGCACCCACTGGCCGGTGCGGTGGAGCATCGAAAGTTCCACCCGCCCCCCGTCCGGGGTGAACTTCAGGGCATTTTCCAGCAGGTTGAGTAACACCTGCCGCATGCGCCGGTGGTCGGCGAACACGTTGGGCAGGTCGGCGGGAATGTCGGCGAGCAGTTGCAGGTCGCGGCTGACCCAGAGTTTTTCCAGCTCCAGCAGGGCCTCGGCAGCCACCGAGCCGAGGTCGAGCCGCTGGGGATTGAACAGGGTTTCCCACTGGGTCGTTCCCACCTCCAGCAGGTCCAGGGAGAGGTGCTCGATGTCATCGAGGCGGCGGTCGAGCACATCCCGGCAGCGGTTGGCGCCGATGTGGCCGAGCTGCAGGCTCTGGAGGGCCAGCTTGGCCGCCGTCAGGGGGGTGCGCAGCTCATGGGCCACCATCCGCAGCAGTCGCTCCTGGATCCCCAGCCGCTCGATCAGGGTGTCGTTTTCCTGGCGAAGCACCAGCAGCTGGTCTTCGAGCTGAAGTTCCCGCTGGCTGCGGCTGCCATCGATTTCCGCCGGTCGCAGGCTCATGCCCAGCCCGCTGACCACCTCCAGCTGCTGCCAGCGGGGCAGCCAGCCCTTCAACTGTTCGAGGATGGTGGTGCCCGCAAACACCTGGCGGGGGGCCGGCAGCAGCTTCACCACTGCTGGTGTGGCCACCAGGCGGTAGAGCTCGAGCAGCTCCGGCCGCAGGGCGGGATCGGCGATCTGGAGCTTCACCTCGAAGCCGTAGTCGCTGCTTTCGAGGAACCGGAGAACCCCCCGCAGATCCGTGGAGGCGAGATGGTGAGGGGCGGCCAGCACCAGCAGCGAGAGGACCCGGCGGGGGGAGGGGAGGGCAACCTCCTGGGCCGTTGTCGCAGAGAGTGATTCCCCCTTGGCGGGCACCGTGTCACGAAATCGAAACCTGATCCCCACCCTATGGGCTGGTCCCGGCCTGCGGAAGGCTCCGCTGGTCCAGCCTCGCCCCTGGCCGATTGATCCCCAGCGAGCGATGGGTCAGCATGGGGTTTGATGAATTCCTGTCCCTTGCGTCTCCTGCCCCGCTGGAGCACCCGCCTGCTGGCGGCCTCGCTGCTGCTTGTTCCGTTCACCCTTCTGCCCCAGGCAGCGCAGGCCGCACCGGCAACGGAAGCCGAGATGTCGCTCTACACCCGCATTGCCGCCGTCAACGTCTGCATCTCCCGCGGAGCGGCCGTGGAGTTCGACAAGGCGGTCGGGATTGCCGGTGAAACGATCGCCCAGGTGATTCAGGGTGTCCACGGCGGTCTGATCAAGCAGGTGGGGACCAAAGCGCTCACGATCGAGGAGCTGCGCCGGGGTTCGGTCAACTCCGCAGTGATCGGTGCTGTTGAGATCTGCCCGAATCAGGTGCCCGCCGATGTGGTGAAGAAGGTGCAGGACGCCATCAAGAAACAGGGCAGCGGCGCCAAACCTCCGGCGAAGTGAAGCCAGCAGCCACTTCTGATCTGTGACCCGGGTCGCATCCGGATGCAGACCGGGGTCGGCCCAGTTGCTGTTCATGCAGGTCCGGCGGTTTTGCTGAGGGCATCCCGAAGGGGATTCCCATCGCTGCAATCGTCATGTCGTTGGCTCGCTCGCTTCGCTTCCAGTCCCCGGTCAGCCTCGCTGCCGGTCTGATCGGCATGGCCCTGGCCATCCCCACGGCCGCCACCGCCCAGCCCTTCTACGGTTCAGGCCCGATCCCGGTCCAGGTGCAGACCATGGAGCGCCGGGTGGTCGGCTACCGCCAGGTGCCGGTCTACGGCCAGGTGCCCGTCGTGCGCACCCAATACGTTCAGTCGCCCGTCTATCAGGCCCCGATCGACCAGGACCGCTACTACCAGGCCAGGAACTTCCCGGCTCCCTACCAGGATTATCCGAATCGCCTGGCCAACCCCGGCTTCCAGCAGGCCCCCACCAGCTGGGAGGAAGCCCAGGCCCTGCAACGCCGCTGCTCGATCGGTCGTCTGGTCGGTGGCGTGCTCGGCGGAGGAATCGGTTATGCCGCCTCCCGCCAGGACGGTCGCACCTGGGCCGTGCCGCTCGGCGCCCTGCTCGGCTCCCAGGTGGGCTGCAACGCCGGCCAGGGTCGGGATCCCCTGCCCTGGTGAGCGTGAGCTGGGGGCCAGGATCGGAGCATCGTTCGTTCCTGGCCCCCATGAGCCTGGCCTCCGGCAACACCGTGCGGCTGGCCGACTACCGGCCCTTCCCCTACCGGCTTGATCGCACCGATCTGACCGTGCGGCTGTTTGATGACCACGCCCTGGTGGACGCCTCCCTCGCCTTT
The DNA here is from genome assembly GCF_025128115.1 of Synechococcus sp. CS-1326. NCBI lineage: Bacteria > Bacillati > Cyanobacteriota > Cyanophyceae > Synechococcales > Synechococcaceae > Synechococcus > Synechococcus sp. CS-1326. Next base: position 117,438 of record NZ_JAHLYV010000011.1, read on the forward strand.
GCACCGGCCCCGGCCCCGGGCGATCCCCTCAGCGCTCCGGCCGGAGCGGAGCCCCTCCTCCTGCGGGGCGCCGCTCTGGAGCTGCTCGATCTGGCGATCGATGGCCTGCCCCTGGCCAGCCAGTCCTTCCGGCAGGACGACGACGGCCTCTGGATTCTGGAGCCGCCGCCTGGGCCGTTCGTGCTGAACAGCCGGGTGCGGATTCACCCCCAGACCAACACCAGCCTGGAGGGGCTGTATGCCAGCGGCGGGATGTTCACCACCCAGTGCGAGGCGGAAGGGTTCCGGCGGATCAGCTTTCACCCCGACCGCCCCGACCTGCTCAGCCGTTTTCAGGTGCGGATCGAGGCTGACCAGGCCAGCTGCCCGGTGCTGCTCTCCAACGGCAACTGCCTGGAGCAGGGTGCGCTGCCGGGCGGCAGGCACTACGCCATCTGGGATGACCCCTTCCCCAAGCCGAGTTACCTCTTTGCGCTGGTGGCCGGCCGACTGGAGGAGGTGAGCGGCAGCTTCACCACCGCGTCCGGTCGCCCGGTGCGGCTCCGCCTGCACGTGGAGCCCGGTGATCGCCCCTACACCGCCCATGCCATGGAATCCCTGCAGCGCTCGATGGCGTGGGACGAGCGGGTTTATGGACTGGAGTACGACCTCGATGAGTTCAACATCGTGGCGGTGCGCCATTTCAACATGGGCGCGATGGAGAACAAAAGCCTCAACATCTTCAACTCCAAGTTGGTGCTGGCCGATGCGGTCACCGCCACCGACGGTGAGCTTGAGCGGATCGAGAGTGTGATTGCCCATGAGTATTTCCACAACTGGACGGGCAACCGCATCACCTGTCGCGACTGGTTTCAGCTCTCCTTGAAGGAGGGTCTCACCGTTTTTCGCGATCAGATGTTCACGGCTGATCTTCACTCCGCCGCCATCAAGAGGATCGAGGATGTTTCGATGCTCCGCAACACCCAGTTCCGCGAAGATGCAGGCCCCACAGCCCATCCCGTCCAGCCGGATCACTATCAGGCGATCGACAACTTCTACACCACCACCATCTACGAAAAGGGGGCTGAGCTGATCCGCATGCTCCACACGCTGCTGGGTGAGCGCACCTTCATGGCGGGCATGGCGCTCTATGTGCGGCGCCATGACGGCACCGCCGCCACCTGTGAGAACTTCGTGCAGGCGATGGAGGATGCCGCCTCCGAGGCCTCTCGGGCCGGTGTTGCCGGGGCCATGCGCTTCGACTTCGGCCGCTTCCGCCGCTGGTACCACCAGGCAGGAACTCCCGTGCTGCGGATCGAGCGCCACTGGGATGGCGAGGCCGGCGTGCTGGACCTGGTGGTGAGCCAGCAGACGCCCCCCACCCCCGGCCAGCCGCACAAGCAACCGTTGGTGATCCCCCTGGCCCTCGGGCTGCTTGATGCCGCCGGAGCGGAACTGCCGCTCGGCGACCGGGCGCTGCTGGTGATCGACCAGCCCGAGCAGCGGATCCGCTTCGATGGGCTGCCGCCGGCGGCCGAGCCTCCGGCCCTCTCGCTGCTGCGGGGGTTCTCGGCACCGGTGCGGCTGGAGATCAGTCGTCCGCGCCAGGAGCTGCTGCAGTTGTTCGCCACCGACCCCGACCCCTTCGCCCGCTGGGACGCCGGCCAGACCCTGCTGCGGCAGGCGGTGCTGGCCAGGGCTGCCGGGCTGGCCGATGCCGCCCTGGAAGCCGGCCTGACGGCAGCGATGGCGGGCATCCTCGAAGACCCCGCTCTGCCCGAGGCGAACCGTGCCTGCCTGCTGGCCCTGCCGGGCATCGCCGAGCTGGAGCAGGCGATGGCGGAACCGGATCCCCCCGCGCTTCACGCCGCCCTGATCGGCCTGGAGCAGGCTTTCGGCACTGTTTTGGCCGCCCCCCTGGCTCTGGCCCTGGAGCGCTGCCGGTCCGAGTGGGAGCGGCCCTGGCCGGCGGGAAGCGGCGAGCGGCTGCTGACCGCCACGGCCTGGAGCTGGCGGGCGGCCGCCGGCGACCGCGCCGTGCTGGCGGCGGCGGTGGCTGCGGTCAGCGGGCCATCGATGACCCTGGCCCGCGCCGGGCTGCGGGCGCTGCAGCCCCTGGATGGCCCCGAGCGTTCAGAGGCGATGGCCGCCTTCTTCCACCGCTGGCAGGAGAAGCCGGTCATCCTCGATGCCTGGTTTGCCCTGGAGGCCAGTGCTCCGTTCGGAGACGGCCTGGAGCGGGTGCAACGCCTGCTGAACCATCCCCGCTTCGACCCGGCCGCGCCCAATTCGATCCGGGCGGTGCTGGGTGGCCTGGCGGGCAACCCGCCGGTGTTCCACGCCATCGATGGGTCGGGCTACCGGTTCATGGCGGATCGGATCGCCTGGCTCGATGGCCGCAATCCGATCACGGCCTCCCGTCTGGCCAAACTGTTCAGCCGGTGGCAGAGCTACGGAGCGGTGCGGGGGGAGCAGATGCGCCTGGCCGCCCTGCAACTCTCCGCCGGTGAGCTGTCAGCCAACACCCGGGAGGTGGTGAATCAGTGCCTCGGACTGGAGCGGCCGGGGTAGGGATCAGGGAAGGTGGCCTCATGCAGGCTGCGGAAGCCTGCCTGGCGGGCGGCCGCTCCCTCCGGCCCGGAATAGGTGCCCCAGAGCCCTTCCCAGTAGAAATAGATCACGCCCAGTCCCTTCTCGGCCGCCAGCTTCACCTTCTGGCTCAGCACCGGCATCGGCGTGGTGCGGCGGCCGAAGCCAGCCAGCAGGCCGATCTGCACCGGCATCCCCCAACGGCGCGCCTTGACCAGGGCCGGTTGGTTGAGATCCCTGGCAAAGCCGGCCACCGAATAGGCGTAGTTCTGCACCACCAGCTCATCAACAAGTTTGCCGAGAGCCCAGATCTCCCAGTCCTGCAGCCAGTGGTTGTAAGCGAAGCGGAACGGCCCCGGTGACAGGCTCACAACGGCACCGCTCTGGGAACGCTTCATCTCACTGCGAAGCTCCCTGAGCAGGCTGGTGAGCTGCTGACGCCGCCAGGTCATCCATTCCCGGTTGTTGAAATCCTCGGGTGGCTCCCGTCCCTTCTCCTGGCGGAACAGGGCGCGGGTGTAGGGGTCGTAGCCGAGTTCCACCGGCCAGGCGAAGTGATCATCCAGCTGGATGCCATCCACGCCGCAGCGCCGCACGATCTCGCCGATCAGACCGATGAAGCGGGCCCGCACGCCTGGGTGGGCCGGGTTCAGCCAGACGCGCAGGTCCTTCAGTGGCGAGGTCTTGAGGTTGGCGCCATGCATGGCATAGAGCGTTGAACCATCGCTGCGCTGCAGCAGCCACTCCGGGTTGCGGCGCACCACCTCCGCGTCGGCGGGCTCCTTCAGGCCGTACTCAAACCAGGGGATCACCTTCATGCCCCGGCGATGGGCGGAGCGGGTGAGATGGCAGATCGGATCGAAGGAGGGATTGGCCTTCTGCAGGGCCGGCTCGATCGGGGCGAAGCGGCTGCGGTGGAAGGTGGCGCCCCTGCTCCAGACATTGGGGTAGAGCGTGTTGAAGCCGGCGGCGGCCAGCTCGTCCACGGCCTTGTCCAGCCGGCGGGGGTCGTAGTACAGGGGGCTGGGGCTGTTGGTCAGCCACACCCCCACCCGATCGCTGGCGGCCAGGGCCGGCCGGGCGCCGATCCCCTGGAGACCGGCGGTCAGCAGGGTGGTGAGCAGGGCGGGCAGGGCCCGCTTCAGCCGCACCCTGAGCGGGAAGGATTCGAGGGGCCGCGGCTTGGCGGCGGGATCCGAAGCGGTGATCGGGTTGATGATCGAGGTGGCGCTCTCGGCCGGAGCGTATCCGGTTCGGGGCGCTGGCGCTAACGGAACATCGAACTCACCGAGCTTTCCTCATGAATGCGCCAGATCGCTTCGCCGAGCATGTTGGCGACCGAGAGAACCTGCAACTGGGGGAAGGCGCTGGACGCTGCGATCGGGATGCTGTTGGTGACCAGCACCTCCTCGAACAGGCCCGGTTCGGCGAGCCGCTCGAACGCCGGGGGTGAGAACACGGCGTGGGTGGCACAGGCCAGCACCCGGCTGGCGCCTCGGTCGCGCAGCAGCCTGGCCCCCTGGCAGATCGTGCCGCCGGTGTCGATCATGTCGTCGATCAGGATGGCGGTCTTGCCGGCCACATCGCCGATCACCGTGAGGCTTTCGGCCACGTTGTGCCCGGAGCGGCGCTTGTCGATGATCGCCAGCGGGGCATCGTGCATCCGCTTGGCGAAGGCCCTGGCCCGGGCCACACCGCCCACATCCGGCGAGACCACCACCACTTCGCCGAGCTCGCGGGTGGAGAGGTAGTCCACCAGCACCGGCGAGCCGTAGATGTGGTCGCAGGGAATGTCGAAGTAGCCCTGGATCTGGGAGGAGTGCAGGTCCATCGCCAACACCCGGTCGACGCCTGATTTCACCAGCAGGTTGGCCACCAGCTTGGCGGTGATCGATTCACGTCCGGCCGTTTTGCGGTCGGCGCGGGCATAGCCGTAGTAAGGGATCACGGCGGTGATCTGCCGGGCCGAAGCACGGCGGCAGGCATCCACCATGATCAGCAGCTCCATCAGGTGATCGTTCACCGGCGCGCAGGTGGGCTGGATCAGGAAGACATCGCAGCCGCGGATCGATTCCTGAATCTGGATGTACAGCTCGCCATCGGCGAAACGCTTGATCACCCGAGGGCCATTGGGGACGCCCAGGTAGGCGCCGATCTCCTGGGCCAGGGCCGGATTGGAGGTGCCGCTGAACAGCCGCAGACGCCGTGTTTCATGGAGAGCATGGCCCTGCTCCACCTGTTCAGCGGTCAAGAAACTGCTCACGGCGAGGGCGATGGAGCACGGCTGTGCATGGATGGTAGAAGCCTGACGCCGCTTGAACAGCAAACAACCATGGGAACTGCTGGTCCGTTGGAGTGCGAGAAGGTCATCGCCCCCGCCCAGCAGCTGGTGCTGGCCGGCGCCGGCGCGGACCCCGCCGCCATCGATGCCGCCGCTCAGCGGCTGGCCAGCCTGCTGGCTCTGCCGCTTGATGGCTGGCCAGGCAGCGGCAGCGCCACGGCGCGGCTGGCCTCACTTCTGGAGCGACCCTCCCCCCGCCTGGTTCCCCTGCTGGACGATCCCGGGGCGTGGATCGAACCCGACGGCCGCTGGGCCGATGCCCTGGGGGCCTGGCGGCAGCCCACCCTGCTGCTGCTTGATGCCGCCGCCGTTACCGGAGGCCGCGCCGCCGCCTACAGCGCCCTGCTGGAGGGGGCCGCGGTGCCGCTGGTGGGACTGGTGCAGTGGGGTGGGTCTTTCGATCTCCAGGCCCGCCGCCGCGAGGGTCTCGCCTGGCTCGGTGCCCTGAGCGGGCCCAGCCAGCCGGCAGCTGGCTCCACCGAAGAGGAGCAGGAGCTCGCCCTGGTGCGGACACTGCGATTGCGGTGGAGGCAGTTGCTCAGCTGAGAGCAGCAGCCGGCCTCATGGCTTCGGCCAGAGCGGCAGCGGGGCCGCAGCCGGGAGCTGGCGCAGGGGCTGGCCTGGCTTGGTGGGCGGGGTGAGCGGCAGCTGATCGAAGCGGATCGCCTCCGGCTTCCGGATCGCCGCGGTCAGCAGGCTCAGGCTTTCCCCTCTGGAAAGGTTGGTCTCCAGCTGGGGCATCAACCGCACCAGCAACTCCGGCAGCCGGGAGCCTTGCTCGGCCCGCGAGATCTGCTGCAGCATCGCCTGCAGAACGGTCTGCTGGCGGATCCGGCGCCCCTGTTCCCCGAGGGAAGGCTCCTTGAAGCGCACCATCTGCTCCACCTGCCTGCCGCTGAATTCCTGCAGGCCGGCCTGCAGGTCCACCGTGAAGTTCTGGGTCTTGTCGGTGGATCGAAGGGGCGTTTCCGGATTCAATTCCACGCCGCCCAGGCCATCGACCAGCTCCCGCAGGGCGCCGCGCGGCACGACCAGATAGCGCTCCGGCTGACCGGATTCGAGCCCCAGAAGTGCCGCGATGGCTGTGCCCGCCAGGGCGGCCCCCCCTTGCCGGTAAAGCGAGCCGAGTGATTGCAGCCCCTTGGCACCCGGCAACTGCACAGCCAGGTCGGTGGGCAGGTTGAGCAGGCGCAGGGTGCCATCGGGATTGATCCGCGCCAGCAACAGCACATCGCTGTTGGCGGGACCGGAGGGGGCGGCTCCGTTGTTGGCCGCTCCGAGCCGGTCCGCGTCGCTGCCGATCAGCAGCACGGTGATCGGCCGACTGGGGGGTTCGGCCAGTTGGTTGGTGGTCTCGATGGTGGCCTGATCGGGATCCGCCGGCAGCCACAGCAGCTTGACCAGGGCGATCCCACCGGCGAGGCCGAGCGTCGCCACGGCCGCCAGCAGCAGCCTGCGCCCCCGGCCCCTGCCTGCCTTGATCCGGTTCTCCCCGCCGGCCATGGGCGTCGCTGCCGCTGAAGGTGCCCTCCACTCTCGCCCAGCCGCCGCCGTTGTCTGCCCGGCACGGGGATCAGGGCGGCCGATAGGTTGAGCCCGCCGATGCGCCTCCGCGGCAGGATCCGCCCGTGACCCCAGTCCCCCCCCTTCCCCACGAACGGGCCAGGCCGCTCGCCAAGGGGAGCGTCAAGCCGGCCCGGGATCTCTGCAGTGACTGCGGCCTCTGCGACAGCCGCTGGGTGGCCTACGTGCGAAACGCCTGTGCGTTCCTCAACCAGCAGTTCGAGCACCTGGAAACGAAGGCCCATGGCCGCAGCCGCGACCTCGACAACGAGGACGAGCTGTACTTCGGAGTTCATCAGCGCATGACCACGGGACGCCTGGTCGCCCCGATCGATGGCGCCCAGTGGACCGGCATCGTCAGCCGGATCGGCGTACGCGCCCTGGAGAGCGGCCTGGTGGATGCGGTGCTGTGCGTTCAGCAGAGTCCCGACGATCGCTTCACGCCGGTGCCGGTGCTGGCCCGCACCCCAGAGCAGGTGCTGGCGGCGCGGGTGAACAAGCCCACCCTCTCGCCCAATCTGGAGGTGCTGGAGCAACTGCCGGGCAGCGGCATCCGCCGCCTGCTGGCGATCGGGGTGGGCTGCCAGATCCAGGCTCTGCGGGCCGTGCAGGACACCCTGCCGCTCGACGAGCTCTACGTGCTGGGCATGCCCTGCGTCGACAACGTCAGCCGCAGCGGGCTGCAGACCTTTCTGGAGAGCGCCAGCCGCTCACCGGACACGGTGGTGCACTACGAGTTCATGCAGGACTTCCGCATCCATTTCCGCCACAGCGACGGCAGCGAGGAAACCGTGCCGTTCTTCGGGCTCGACACCCCCAAGCTCAAGAGCGTCTTTGCCCCCAGCTGCCTGAGCTGCTTCGACTACACCAACGCCGGCGCCGACCTGGTGGTGGGTTACATGGGAGCCACCTTCGGCCGCCAGTGGCTGGTGGTGCGCAACCCGAAGGGTCAGCGGCTGCTCGATCTGGTCGAGGCCGAGCTCGACACCGCCCCGGTCACCAGCCAGGGGGACCGCCACGCCGCGGTGCAGCAGGGGATCGAGGCCTATGACAAGGCCGTCAGGCTTCCCCTCTGGCTGGCGGAGCTGGTGGGCTTCTTCGTGCAGCGCTTCGGTCCGAAGGGATTGGAATACGGCCGCTTCTCGATCGATTCACACTTCACCCGCAACGCCCTCTGGGTGCGCCGCCATCACCCGGAGCTGGCCGAACGCCACATCCCCGCCTTCGCCAGCAAGATCATCAGCCGTTACCGGCTGCCCACTTCCTGACTTCCACCTCGTGATCCCCACCTCGTGATCTCCTCTGAGCGGCCTCGCCGCTGCGGCGTGCTGCTGCATCCTTCCGCCCTGCCGGGCAGCCCCGGTTGCGGCAGTTTCGGGGCGGCCGCCCACCAGTGGCTGGATCTGTTGGCCGACCAGGGCATCGCTGCCTGGCAGTTGCTGCCGCTGGCGCCCACCGATTCCACCGGTTCGCCCTACAGCTCCCCGAGCGGCTTCGCCCTCAATCCCTGGTTTCTCGATGCCGAGCAGCTGGTGGAGGAGGGCTTTCTGGATCCGGCGGACCTGAGCGGCCTCCCGGCCGGTCGGCACGACCAACTCGACCTGGAGGCCTGCCCAGTGCGGGCCGCGGCCCTGGGCAGCCTGCTGCTGCGGCGCTGGGACCATCAGCCGCCGGAGCAGCGGCAGGTCTTCGACGACTGGCGCCGCCAGCAGTCCGGCTGGCTCCGTGACCACAGCCAGTTCATGGTGCTGCGGGCGCTGCACGGGGAGCGCCCCTGGTGGGACTGGCCCGCCCCCCTGGCCCGCCGCCAGCGCCGCGCCCTGGCTCGTCTGGAGCAAGACCATGCCGCCGCCCTGCTGCGGGAAGCCCTGCTCCAGTGGCACCTGCATCGCCAGTGGCAGGGGCTGCGCGACCACGCCCACCGTTGCGGCGTGCAGCTGATCGGCGATCTTCCCTTCTATGTGGCCCACGACAGCGCCGATGTCTGGGCCCATCGCCGGCTGTTTTCGGTGCGTGGCGATGGTTCGCTCACCGCCCAGAGCGGCGTGCCGCCCGATTACTTCGCGGCCACCGGCCAGCTCTGGGGCACACCGGTGTATCGCTGGTCCTGGCACCGGCTCACCGGCTTCCGCTGGTGGCTGCGGCGGTTGCAGGGGCAGCTGGAGCGGCTGGATCTGCTGCGGCTCGATCACTTCAGGGCCCTGGAGTCTTATTGGCGGGTGCCGGCCGACGCCGAGACGGCGGAGCATGGGGTCTGGCGACGTTCCCCCGGGGTGGCTCTGCTGCGGGCGCTGCGCCGCCGCTGCGGCGGCACCCTGCCCCTGATTGCTGAAGATCTGGGCGTGATCACCCCGGCCGTGGAAGCCCTGCGGGATCGCTTCGCCTTGCCGGGCATGAAGATCCTCCAGTTCGCCTTCGATGGCAACACCGACAACGCCTACTTGCCTGAGAACTACAAGGGGGATCGCTGGGTTGTGTACACCGGCACCCACGACAACGCCACCTGCCTGGGTTGGTGGCAGAACCTCTCAGAAGATCAGCGCCGCCAGGTGGGGGAGCGGATCGGTCAGATCATCGACGCCCCGGGCTGGCAGCTGCTGGAGCTGGCGCTGGGCAGCAGGGCGGAGCTGGCCGTGGTGCCCCTCCAGGACCTCCTGCATCTCGACGACCGGGCCCGCTTCAACACCCCCGGCACGATCAGCGACAACTGGAGCTGGCGTCTGAGCGAGCCGATCGAAAGCTTGGGCGGAGCGATCGAGGGGCTGGGGGGACTGGCCCGGCGCTATGGCCGTGGGGCAGCCGGTGCCGGTGGGGAGCTGGCGGCGGGAGCAGCTGGGATCCGGAACCTGCCCCTCTGACCCGCCTGGGGGGAAACCGGCTGTCCGTCCCAGAACACGGCAGGTCCGCTGGGCGCCGGTTCGAGCTGCAACCGGATCGGCGGCTGCATCTGCAGGACCAGCTCGCCGCTGACCCCCTCCAGTTCGCTGCGTTCGCCGGTCTCGCTGCTCAGGCTCACCCGGCTGGGGCTGAGCAGTTGCAGACGCAGGACGCCTGCCGGCAGCGTGTTGCGGGCCTCCCGTTCCCGCAGCCGCTGCATGGCCACCCCTTGCTCGGCCTGTTGCAGGGGCCTCAGATCCGGATAGGCCTTGAGCAGTTCTCCACTCGCGTCGGAGCGGGAGTCCGGCGCGCTGATCGGCAGGGGTGAAACGGGACGCAGGGTCAGCTGGTTGGCGGCAGCCAGCCTCTGCTGCTGAAGATTGATCCCGTAGATCAGGCCGGCGGTCACCACCGCGTAGAGCACCGTGCCCTGCCAGGTGGTGAACACCTCGATCGAGCCCGGGGTGAACCTGGCCAGCAGGGAGGGGCGTCTCGATCCCCAGTCGCTCTCGGGATCCGTTGGCTTCCGGGGCAGGGCCGGCTCCAGGGACCCCGGCGGCAATGCCAGGTGATGTTCGAGCAGCGGCAGCATCGTGCGCAGGTAGGCCGCCTCGGGCAACCGGTCGCGCCAGCCCCGCTCAAGGGCCTCCAGAACCGGCGTGCTGATCCGCGTCTCGCTGGCGAGCTGGCGCAGGCTGAGGGCCCGCTCCTCCCGTTGTCGCCGCAACAGCTGCCCGACCCCGAGGAGGGGATCGACCTCCGGCGCGGCCGGGGTGGATGGGTGGCCCCGTTTTCGATCCAGCCAGCTCCTGAGCGGGGCAGAGAGTGTGGAGACGATCCTGGAGCGGGGCATGGTTCTGGGATCGGCTCGGTGCCGTCAGGCCTGATCGGGCCATTCTTGGCCAGCAAGGTGACGCCACTGCCCCTCCGGCAGGGTTCCCAGCTGGATCGGGCCGATCGCCACCCGCTGCAGGTCGAGAACGGGATGCCCCAGGGCTCTGGCCGTGCGCCGGATCTGGCGGTTTCGCCCCTCCCGCATCGTCAGTTCCAGCCAGCAGCCCTCGGCGCTGCGGCCAAGCGGCTGAATTCCCACCGGCAGGGCGGGCTGGCCATCGAGGGGAAGCCCCCTCCGCCAGCGCTCCAGGCAGGCCGGGCTCGGCTGGCCGGCCAGCTGTACCCGATAGGTCTTGGTGTGGGCAAAGCGTGGATGGCTGAGCCGCAGGGTGAGGGCGCCGTCATTGGTGAGCAGCAGGGCGCCGCGGCTGTCGGCGTCGAGTCGGCCGACCGGGTGGAGCCCGGTCTGATCGGCGAGTTCCCTTGGCAGGAGGTCGAGCACCGTGGGGCGGCCCTGCGGGTCGTGGCAGGTGCAGAGCACCCCGGCCGGTTTGTTGAGCAGAAGCAGGATCGGAGCTGGCCGGCTGGGGAGCGCCTGGCCATCCAGTTCCACCCTGTCGTGATCGGGATCGGCCCGGTCACCGAGCTGGGCGAGCCTGCCATTGACCCGGACCCGCCCGGCGCTGATCAGCTCCTCGGCGCGGCGCCGGGAGCAGAGACCGGCCGCTGCCAGAAGTTTCTGAACACGCTCTGCCGGCATCCCCCTGGTCCGCGATCTCCCCGCCCTCTGTCGTCTGGACCGGACTGGTCAGAGGATGGTAATTTACGAAACACAAAAGTTTCCTAACTTGCGTACCGGCCCCATGCCTTCTCTCCCGATGGCCGCTTCCGATTCCTCCCATGGAATCCTTCCCAGCGGCGACCTGGTGCGTTCCTACCTGCGGGACATCGGCCGTGTGCCCCTGCTGAGCCATGAGCAGGAGATCACCCTGGGCCGCCAGGTGCAGGAGCTGATGCGTCTGGAGGAAACGGAGCTGGAACTTGAGATGCGCGCCGGTGGGGTGAAGCCCACCCTGGAGGTGCTGGCGGCGGCGCTGGAGCTGCCGGTGCCGGTGCTGAAGCGCAAGCTGATCAACGGCCGCCGGGCCAAGGAGCGGATGGTGGCGGCGAACCTGCGGCTGGTGGTGAGCGTGGCGAAGAAATACACCAAGCGGAACATGGAGCTTCTGGACCTGATCCAGGAGGGCACGATCGGCCTGGTGCGAGGTGTGGAGAAGTTCGATCCCACCCGCGGCTACAAGTTCTCCACCTATGCGTATTGGTGGATCCGCCAGGGGATCACCCGGGCGATCGCCGAGAAGAGCCGCACGATCCGGCTGCCGATCCACATCACCGAAACGCTCAACAAGCTGAAGAAAGGCCAGCGGGAACTGAGCCAGGAGCTGGGCCGCACACCCACCCTGAGCGAGCTGGCGGTGGCTGTGGAGCTGCCGGAGGAGGAGGTGAAGGATCTGCTTTGCCGGGCGCGGCAACCGGTGAGCCTGGAAACGAAGGTGGGCGACGGCGAAGACACCGAACTGCTGGATCTGCTGCAGGGGGATGGCACGTTGCCGGAGGAGAACGTGGACAGCGAGTGCCTGCGGGGTGACATGCGGGCGCTGCTGGAGCAACTGCCGGAGCTGCAGCGTGATGTGCTGAAGATGCGCTACGGCATCGACGTGGAAGAGCCGATGAGCCTCACGTCGATTGCCAGAACCCTGGGCATGAGCCGCGACAAGACCCGCAACCTGGAGCGCCGCGCCCTGGACGGCATCCGCTCCCAGTCCCGCCGGCTGGAGGGTTATCTGGTCGCTTAGAAAAACTGATCGAAGTTATCGAAGTCCACGGCCCTGAAGCTGCCGTCCTGCACCTGGCCCATCAGCCGCTCCAGCTGGATCCAGAGGCCACCGGCTGTGAGCAACGACAGCAGAAAGGCCACCAGAAGGGCGGTGCCACCCCCGAAGCCGAACACCTGCAGGCTGCCACCGATGAACAGGGTGACCCCCATGATGATGCCGGTGTAAGAAGCCACCGTTTCGGCCGTTCCCAGGGGAAGCAAGGCCAGGCGATCCTGCTTCCAGCCATCCAGCCGGTTCTGCACCAATCTGGAGAAGGTGAGGCCGCAGAGCAGGCTGATCAACAGGCCAACGCCGGCCAGAAAGAACGGCGGCTGGCCCACCGGCACGTATTGCAGCAGGATCTCCTGGGCGTCGAGATCGCCGAAGCCACCGCCCGCCAGCAGGCTGGCGGCCTCGCTCAGATCGATCGGCTCGGAGATCACGGCGACGGCTGGCAAGGGTTGAAGCAGTGACCCTAGCGATCCTCTGCCTGGACCCCTGCCCCGGCTCAGGCGGCCGGCGCGAGGGGGTTGAGGCGCTGCAGCATGCCGCCTGCCAGCTTGAGGGGCGAGAAGGTGCGCCGCAGCAGCCCGAGCAGCGCCTGAAGATCCTCGGTGTGCAGATGGTTGTCACGCACCAGCATCAGCAGCAGGCGTTGACGCAGCCTCTCGCCGCGGCGCCCGAGCAGCAGCCGCAGCCCCGCACTGGCCACGGGAAGCAGATCGGCATTGGCTTCATCCTGCTCCACCACACTGAGCAGATTTTCCAGCCGCTCCAGCTGGAGCCTGCCCTGGCTGTCGAACAGCACCTCCAGCAGCTTCTCGCGCAGCTCGGCGGTGTCCCCAGCCAGCAGCCGCCTGGCCACGTAGGGGTAGGCGACCCGGATGATCCTGAAGCTCGGATCCAGCCGCAGCGCCAGGCCCTCCTGGCTCACCACCGCCCGGATGATCAGGGCGAAGCGGGCCGGCACCCGGAAGGGGTAATCGAACATCAGCTCCGAGAAGCGGTCGGTGATCGCCTTGAAGTTGAAGGAGCCCACGTTCTCACCCAGCTGGCCACCGAGCACGGTTTCCAGCGCCGGCACGATCGGCGTGAGGTCGGCGGTTCTGCTCAGAAAGCCCAGCACCTGAAAATCCCTGGCCAGGGCTTCGAAATCACGGTTGATCAGATGCACCACCGCCGCTGTCAGGGTGAGACGGTCGGCGTTGCTGATCGAATCCATCATGCCGAAGTCGACATAGGCGACATGGCCCATCGGACCGGTTTTGCCGGGCAGGGCGAAGAGGTTGCCGGGATGGGGATCGGCATGGAAGTAGCCGAACTCCAGCAGTTGCTGCAGGCCCGCCATCACGCCGGTGCGGATCAGGGCTTCCGGGTCGAGATGGTGGGACTCCAGCTCCTGCCGGTCCTGCAGCTTGATGCCGTTGATCCAGCTGGTGGTGAGCACCCTGCGGCTGGAGAGGAGCCGCTCCACCGTCGGAACCGTGACGGCCGGATTGGTGGCGAACAGGGCGGCGAAGCGATCGGCGTTGTCGGCTTCGCGGCAGTAGTCGATTTCCTCGAACAGGCTGCGGCCGAATTCATCGATGATGTCGCCGAGGCCAAAACCGAGGTTGAGCGGCAGGAAGGGGGCGCCGAGCACGCCGATCAGGCGGATCAGCACCAGATCCCGTCGCAGCAGAAAGGCCAGGTTGGGCCGCTGCACCTTGACGGCCACCCAGTGGCCGCCGGCGATCTCAGCCTTGTAGACCTGGCCGAGGCTGGCTGCTGCCACCGGATAGGAGGGGAAGTGCTCGAAGAGTTGCTCGGCCGGTGCGCCCAGTTCGGCCTCGATCACCGCCAGGGCAACGGCGTGGGGGAAGGGGGGCAGGTTGTCCTGCAGCTGGCTGAGCTGGTCAAGCCAGTCGCGACGCACCAGGTCGGGACGGGTGGAGAGGGCCTGCCCCACCTTGATGAAGCAGGGGCCCAGACCCGAAAGGGTGGTGAGAATGCGTTTCCCCACCCGTTGCTGCACGGCCGGATCCCGGCTGTCCCCCTGCACGGCCAGGAGCACTGCCAGGCCGAGCAGTTGCCACAGCACCTCCACCAACCGGGCGATCAGGATCCAGGGCCGCAGCAGCAGCCAGCGGCGATCGGCCCGGGGGTCGTAGATGGGGCTCGGCTCCGGGGCCAGGGAGGCGAAGCGGGCCGGGGGTGACGAAACGCTTGTGGTGATGGTGGAAACTCCCGGGCAGCCACGGATCTGACCCCAGACTCTAGGAACATTCCCGCCCTGGCCATGCGCCTGCTGCACGCTCTGCGCGCCCCGGGGCCTGGCCTGGCCCTGCATCTGCCGGCCCATGTCCGGGGCCGGGGTCTGGCGCCGGGACTGCGTCAGCTGCTGGCCGGCCCCCCGGGCCGCTGGGATCTGCCCGAGCTCCCCTGGATCGGCGGCCCCCTCGAAGCCGATGGCGCTGTGGCTGTGGCCCAGGGCGCTGCGGCGGCCCTCTGCGGCAGTGATCGCTGCTGGTTCGGCGTGAATGGTGCCAGCGGCTTGCTGCAGGCTGGCCTGCTGGCCCTGGCCCCGCCGGGCTCAAGGGTGCTGCTGCCCCGCAATCTGCACCGCAGCCTGTTGCACGGTTGCGTGCTGGCCCAGCTGCGGCCGGTGCTGTTCGATCTCCCCTTCGATGCCGCCACCGGCCTCTGGTTGCCGCCCACAGCGGCCCGGCTGGAGCGGGTCCTCGCCGCCGCCGGTTCTGTGGCTGCCCTGGTGCTGGTTCATCCCACCTATCAGGGCCTGGCCGCTGAACTGGCGGGGCTGATCGAGCTGGCCCACCAGCACGGCCTGCCGGTGCTGGTCGATGAGGCCCACGGCGCCCATTTCGGTGCCGCCGCCCTGCCCCCCGATCTCCTGCCGACTTCCGCGCTGGGCGCCGGCGCCGATCTGGTGGTCCAGTCGTTGCACAAGGCGGCCGGTGGGCTGGGCCAGAGCGCCGCGCTGCTGCTGCAGGGTGGCCGGGTCGCCGTTGCGGAGGTGGAGCGGGCGCTGCTCTGGCTGCAGACCTCCAGCCCCAGCGCCCTGCTGCTGGCCTCCGCTGAAGCGGCCATCACCCAGCTCCACAGCCGTGAGGGTGGAGCGCAGCTGGCCCGTGCCCTGCGGATCGGCAGCCAGCTGCGGAGCAGCCTGGCGGCGGCGGGGCTGCCGCTGGTGGCCAACCAGGACCCGCTGCGACTGGTGTTGCACACCGCGGCGCTGGGCATCAGTGGCCTGCAGGCCGATCAGTGGCTGCTCGAGCGGGGCGTGATCGCCGAGCTGCCGGAACCCGGCTGCCTCACCTTCTGCCTGGGGCTGCATCCACCCCTCGGGCTGGGCTGGCGCCTGGGTCGTCGGCTGCACCAGCTCAACGCCGCCCTCGGTGGCCAACCCCTGCCGGCGTTTCAGCCGCCTCCCCTGCCCCTGGTCGGCGAACCGGAGCTGCCGGTCGGGCAGGCCTGGCGGGCACCCTGCCAGGTCGTTCCCCTGGCCGCTGCAGCCGGCCGGGTGGCGGCGGAGCCGGTCTGCCCCTACCCGCCTGGCATTCCGCTGCTGATCCCCGGAGAGCGGATCGACCCGCCCCGGGCCGACTGGCTCCTGGAGCAGCGGCGGCTCTGGCCTGACCAGATCGCTGATAGCTTGAAGGTTGTGGCCTGAATGGCGCTGAGAATGGGCGCTTCCGGCGAGGACGGCAGTTCCGGGGCAACAGCCGGTGAAGGAACGGGTTCAGATTTCGCCTGGGACTTCGTCACCCCGGGCCTGCCGGATGGCGCCTTCGAGGACGCGCCGGGCTTCAGCCCGACGCCGATGGAGCTGCGGGTGATGCTGCTGGCGCACCTGCGGCCCCGGGCTGATTCGCTCGTCTGGGATGTGGGCGGCGGAACCGGGGCCCTCGCCCTGGAGATTGCCCGGCTGATGCCCGCCGGCGTGGTGCACACCCTCGAGCGGGATCCAGAGGCGATTGAACTGCTGGAGAAAAACCGGCGCCGCTTCGGGATCGCCAACCTGCACATCCACGCCGGGCAGGCTCCCGACGACCTTCACATCCTGCCGGGCCGGCCCGATCGGGTGCTGCTGGAGGTGGGCCGCCCGCTGTCCTCCGTGCTCAACGCCGTCTGGAGTGCGCTTCAACCCGGCGGCCGCCTTGTGATCAGCACGGCGAATCTGGAGGGGCTGGTGGATGCCACCGATACCCTCGGCCAGCTGGAAGCCCTGGATGTGCAGGTTGTGCAGGCGACGGTGCATCGCATGCAGCGGCGTGGCAGCCAGGCCCGCCTGGCGGCGGCCGAACCCCTCTTCCTGATCGCGGCAGAGCGGCACGGGTGAGCGAATCCACCAGAGCGCCAACCTCTCAACCGCGGGTGGTCAGTGGGCTGGCGGCAGGGGCGTTCGGCCTGCTGGTGGTTGGCCTGGGGGGTTGGTGGTTCACCCTGGCGGTCGGGGTGATCGTGCACCTGGCCCTTCTGGAGTTCTTTCGGCTGGCCCAGTTCAAGGGCATCAGGCCTGCCACCAAAACCACCCTGGTGGTCTGCCAGCTGCTGTTGATCGCCACCCAGTGGGCCAGCGGCGGCGGCATGGCGGCGGATCTGGCAGCGGCGGTGCTGCCGGTGTCGGGAGCGGCGATCTGCGCCTGGCTGCTTCTGCAGCCGGTCACCGGCACGATCGCCGACATCGCCGCCTCGATTTTCGGGCTGTTCTATCTGGGTTTTCTGCCCAGCCACTGGCTGCGCTTGCGCGATCTGAGCGCCGGCTCCCTGGCCCCCCACCTGGAGACGGCCGGCTGGGCCGTCAGCCCAGGGATGCTGCTCACCCTGCTGGCCTGCCTGCTGGTGGTCGCCACCGACATCGGCTCCTATGTGATCGGCCGCCGGCTGGGTCGGCATCCGCTCTCGCCGATTTCACCTGGCAAGACCGTGGAAGGGGCCCTGGGGGGGCTGGCCTGCTCCCTGCTGGTCGGTGGGCTCGGTGGGGTTGTGCTGGGCTGGCCCTGGGGCTGGGCGGTGGGCGGGCTGCTCGGTGGGCTGGTGTCGGTGTTCGCCCTGGTGGGTGATCTCACCGAATCGATGATGAAACGGGATGCGGGGGTGAAGGACTCCGGTGACGCCATCCCCGGCCATGGCGGCATCCTCGACCGGATCGACAGCTATCTGTTCACCCCGGCGGTGGTGTTCTATTACGTGACCCTGGTGTTGCCCTTGCTGGGCTGAGTGGCCGGCGGCAGTCAGGGGGTCACCTGTGCTTCGCCGTGCAGCTGGAGCATGCCCCCTTCGAGATTGGCGGTTTCGAGCCGGATGTTCGGATCCATCGGCAGGCGCAGCCTCAGGTCGCCGTCGAGGGAGAGGATGCCGAGGCTGCCGGCGATGGCCTCCGGCCTGGTTTCCAGTTCCATCAGACGGCTTTCCCCTGCCGCCTGGGCTGTGAAGACCAGGGTGTCTCGCACGATCCGCAGGCCCTTCAACGGGCTCAGACCGAGCAGTTGCTCGCCGAGGAAATCGGCCAGGGCCTGCCAACGCGGCCGGACCAGGGAGCCGCTGAGGCCGGCGGCGGTGAAGGCCACCTGGCCCCGCACCAGAAACGGGTGATCCAGTCGGATCGGCTCGCCCTTGAGAACCTGACCAAGCCGCAGCTGCAGCGGATCGCTGCGCAGCTGGACCAGCTCGATCTGGAGTTCCTGGTAGACCACGCGCCTGGCCATCAGGGTGATCCCCTCCAGCCGGCCGCGCAGCAGCTGGATGGCCGTGCCGTGCAACTGCAGCTCAAGGCTCTCCACCGCCTCGCACTGGCTGCGGATCCAGACCTGCAGCCCCGCTGCGATCAGTTGCAGCAGCGGGCCGCTTCCCTGGTGGATGGATGTGTCCGCAGGTTCGGTGCCGGCCATGCCAACAGCAGATGCTTGCCGTTCTCCTAACAGAGCCCGCCCTGCCCCCCCACGGACAGACAGCTTGCTGAGTGGCCTTTTGCTGGCAGTGCAAGGAAGGGGCGTGATTAGAAAGAATCATCCAGGAAAACGTTTCCAATGAACAACTCCAGCCGCGCGGCCCTGCTAGGGGGCGTTCTGCTCACGGCAGCCAGCACCTGTTTCGCCGTCCCGGCCCGTGCCATCGAGCCGGCCGCTGAGGCCGCTCCCGGCCGTGCCGCCCTGTTGAGCCCGGATGGCGCACCAATCGCGGCACTGCCCGCCACCGAACCGGGCATGAATCGGAATAGCACGGTTGCCCAGGCCTTCGGAACGCCTGAGTCGGTGGTCTACGAACAATCCACCGGCTGGTATGTCGGGATCGGTCTCGGCGCCGCCTGGCCCAGCGAGCTGGGCGTCCGCACCAGAAATCTGGACAATCAGGGTTTCGACAACGTCAACGGGGATGTGAGCTTTGGCGGCGGCTTCTCCGGTGATCTGGCCGTCGGCTACGACTTCGGTGCTATCCGGACGGAGCTCAGCTACGGCTACACCCGCGGCAGCGTCAACGATGTGAGCGTCTCGGACAACGGCAACGACTTCAACATCGGCTCCTCAGGCATCATCAACAAGAACGACATCTTCGCCAGCGCCTACTGGGACATCAGCACCGGCAGCCGCTGGACTCCCTACCTCGGTGGAGGCATCGGTTATACCAACCTGAGCACCCCGAGGATCAGGCTTTCGGGCAACGGCAACAGCGTCTCCACCGGCAGCGACAACCAGGGCCTGTTCGGCTGGCAGGCCAAGTTGGGCGTGAGCTATGGGGTCAGCAACAACGCTGACGTGTATGTGGAAGGCACCTATTCCGGTGCCTCGGGCTTCGATGGCGACAACCTCCGCTACGACTCCTACAACGATTTCGGCGCCAAGCTCGGATTCCGCTACCGCTTCGGGCAGCCCGCCGCTGTAGTTGTTGTGGAGCCAGCCCCCGCTCCGGAGCCGATCATGCAGCCTGCTCCCGCCCCCGAACCCGTCTTCCAGCCGGCTCCTGCACCTGAGCCTATCCGCGGTCTCTGGTGAACCCAGGGCCGCCTTCGGTTCACCAGGAGGCGGCCACTTTGCTGGGCTGATCCAGATGGGGAAGATGTCCGCAGTCCCTGAGCTCCTGCACCCGATCGCCGAGCAGGGCCAGGGCCGCCCGCTTCAGCGGTGGCCGCAGGATCCTGTCGTCGGCGCCCCAGAGCACCTGCAGCGGTTGCGGCGGCAAGGGATCACCGCAGCCAGCGAAGCCCCCGCTGCGGGCAAAGCGCCCCAGCGCTTTGCCCCAGCCCGGCGTGCGCAGATGCAGAGAGGCGATCTCTTCTTCGGCCGGTCCCACGCTGGCTGACGGGTTCGCAAAAGCCTGGCGGCAGAGGCCCCGCCGCACCGCAGGCCGGCTCAGAAACCACACACCCAGGGCATCGAGCAGGGGTGGGATCGGCTGCGGCCGGCCGGTCAGCCCCGCTGGGGCGAGCAGCAGCAGACGGCCGATCCGCTTCGGACTGCGGCGGGCCAGTTCCAGTGCCACGGCACCACCCATCGAGGCACCGATCAGACCCACGGGCCTGGCATCCAGGCTGGCGATGGCCGTCAGCACGGCATCGAGATGCCCCAGCACCCCGGCCGGGCCATCGGCGCCATCGGGTTGGCGGGGGCTGAATCCGAATCCGAACAGGTCGGGGATGAACAGCTGCGCCCGTTCGGCCAGCAGGGGCGCCAGCCGCCGGAACTCAAGCAGGGAGCTGTCGAAGCCGTGCAGCAGCAGGATCGGTTCCCCCTTGCCCAGCACGGCCACCGGCCATCGATCCGGCCATCCCGGCAGCTCCCACCACTGCACGGCTGCGGCCAGCGACCGCCCCTGGGGGTCAGCCAGGGAGTGGGCGGCCCAGGCGAGCAGCTCCCGGCCGGAGGCCCCTGCCGCTGCTGGCTCGGGGCTCAAGAAACCGGCTCACGGCTGGCGGAGCGTTCCTCCGGGAGAAGCGCTCCGGCGGTGGTGCTCACCAGGGCGGCCAGCAGATCGGCTTCCGTCACCGGGAAGGGCAGACGGTGCAGGTCGGAGCCGGGCCGGCAGGCAAAGGCGCAGACCGCCTGCAGTTCGCCGAGCGTGGCGCCGGCCAGGCCCAGCTCGTCGAGACGGACCGGCAAGGCAAGGGAGCGGAACAGGCCGATCAGCTGACGCCGCGCCTGGGCGGCGAGCTGGCTGGAGCAGAGCAGTTCCTCCAGCCGCAGCTGCACCAGCACGCCGAAGCCCACCTTCTCGCCATGCAGGGCGCCATGGCTGGCCACCAGCTGGGTGAGGCCGTTATGGACGGCATGGGCGGCGACGGTGCGGCAGCCGGCACCACCGACCCCGCCGATCAGGCCGGCGGTGAGCGCGGCCGCTTCGGCCACCCTGACCCAGGCCTCACTGCCGGGGGAGGCGATCGCTTCCAGCCCATCGAGCAGCAGCTGGTCGCGCAGCACCCTGGCCTGCTGGACCGCCTGCTGGATCAGCCCATCGCTGCTGCCGCCACTGCTCACCGAGGCCTCGTACCACTTGGCCATCGCATCGGCGATGCCGCTGGCGAGGGTGCGGGCCGGAGCCTGGCGCACCAGTTCGTGGTCGAAGATCAGCAGATCTGGGCAGCGCTCCAGGGCCACATCCCCCTGAAAGGCACCGTTTGGTGTGTAGAGGTTGGCCAGAGCCGTCCAGCCGGCACAGGTTGCGGCGCTGCTGGGCACGGTGATGCAGGCCAGGCCGAGGCGGTGGGCGAGCAATTTGCCGGCGTCCATCACCTTGCCGCCACCGACGGCGATCACGGCATCGACGGCGGCGCCCCGCTCGGCGGCCGCCAGGACCACCGCTGCCAGGCGGGCCAGATCCTCCTCACAGCAGTCGTGCTGCAGTTCCGCCTGGAGCGGATCCAGTCCGGCGCCGCGCAGGTCGGCCAGCAGCCTGGCCCGCAGGGCGGCGGTGGCTGCGGAGCGGCCCAGCAGCAGCGGGCGGGCGCAGAGGGCGGCGATCCTGGGCAGGGATTCGGGCCAGGCCCCGGCGCCGCGCCGCACCTGGGCGGGGGCGATGGCGTGCTGGCTGACCGAGCTGCTCATGGCTTGAGGTGAGTGTCTGAATCTTAAAAGTTGCGACGGTCGGCGCGCAGATACCCCAGCGCCGAGCTGAGCGCCAGCAGCAGGGAGGGCCAGAACAGCCACCATCCCAGGCTGTGCAGGGCCTTGGCCACCTCAAGGCCCCCAGGGTTCCACTCGGCGGGCCAGAGCAGCAGCAGCAGGGAGCTGAACTGGAGGATGGTCTTGGCTTTCCCGGCGCGGGAGGCGGGGCCGCCGTCCCCCTGGCCGGACCGCCAGCCTGAGATCAGCAGCTCCCTGGCCAGCAGCAGCCACACCGCCCACAACGGCAGGCTGCCGCTGGAGCCGAGCCAGAGCAGCGGGGCGCTGATCAGGATCTTGTCGGTGAGGGGATCGAGGCGGGCCCCCCAGGCGGAGCCACCGCCGGCCCGACGGGCCAGGACGCCATCGGCCCAGTCGCTGAGGCCGCCGCTCAGCAGCAGGCCCCAGGCCAGCCCGCCCTGTCCGGCCAGCAGGGCCAGCAGCAGGGGCAGGCCGATCAGAGCACGCGCCACGGTGAGCCCATCGGCGAGGGCCCTCGACCGGCTGGAAGCGACGGGTGGCCCTGCCTGCTGTATCGATCGGAGCGACACGGTCGATCACCGGCTGAGACCGCCAGTCTGATCGGGCAGCGGCGCCGTTCCCCCTGGATCGGCGGCGGAGCTTCTCGAACCGCGCCCCGCTGGCCTAGAACCCTTGCAGCCGCGCCGCGCCGATGACAACCGACTCCCCGTCCGCCGTTCGTGTGACGGATGCGATGACGACCCCCGTGTTCAGTGTCACCCCGGCGACCCCGCTCCAGGAGGCGGTGCAGCTCATGACCGACCACCACATCAGTGGCCTGCCGGTGGTGGATGGCAGCGGCGCCCTGGTCGGGGAACTCACCGAACAGAACCTGATGGTGAAGGAAAGCGGCTTCGATGCCGGCCCCTATGTGATGTTGCTCGATGCGGTGATCTATCTGCGCAACCCGCTCGACTGGGACAGGCAGGTGCACCAGGTGCTCGGCAGCACGGTGGGGGAGCTGATGCAGGAGCATCCCCACAGCTGCGAGGCGGATCTTTCGCTGCCTGAGGCGGCCCGGCTGCTGCACGACCGCAGCACCCAGCGCCTGTTCGTGCTTGATGGCGGCAAGCTCGTCGGCGTGCTCACCCGGGGCGATGTGGTGCGTTCCCTGGCCGGCAGCCTCTAGTTCCCGCCCCTGGCCAGGCCACGATCGAACCATCGGCCACCAGCCAGCAGGGCTGGTGCGGATCGCAGGGGTGGCCGCCGGTCAGCTGACCGAAGGCCGGCAGCACCAGCCGTGGGACGGCTGGGTCCAGGCTGAAGCAGGGAAGCCGGAGCCGGTCAGCGCCGGAGCCCACCACCGCCACCGGGTGGAGATGGCCACAGAGATTGAGCCGCTCCACCCCGCCGGCCGGCGCCCGCTCCGGAGCATGGCTGAGCCAGAGCGGCCCCCTGGCGCCGCTGGGCCCGGCAGCCAACCCTTCCAGCCAGCTGCCCCGTTCGTGGTTGCCACTGATCAGGCTGAGCCGGCAGCCGAGCAGCTCCGGCAGGGCCGCCAGTTTCTGGCGCAGCTCAGCGGTGAGCCCCAGTCGGCTGTGGATCAGGTCGCCGAGCAGCACCACCTCGCGGGGACGCCAGCGATGGGCGAGCGCCAGCAGCGCATTGAGGGTGGCCAGATCGCCGTCGCTGGGCAGGGGAATGCCGTGGATCTGGAAGGTCTCCGCCTTGCCCAGATGCAGATCGGCCAGCAGCAGCAGGCCCTGGGCCGGATCCCAGATCGCCTTGGCTGCCAGCAGCTCAAGGCGATGACCGCGCCAGACGAAGGGATGGTGGCTGGGCATCCGATCGCTCAGCCCGTGGCCATCGCCGCCTGGTAGGCGGGGCGAGCCTGGGTGGCGGCGATGCAGCTCTTCACGTTCGGGTAGGGGCTGAGGTCGAGCTGGGGGAAGAAGACCGGCAGGTAGGCGAGATGGGCCTGGACGGCGCAATCCGCCACCCCCCAGGCCGTGCCCAGCAGGGGGGCGCCGCCTGCCAGCCGGTTGTTCAGGGCCGCCATCAAGCGGGGAAACTCCTTCTGGCGCGCCGATTCGACGAACAGGGCCGTGGCCAGCGTGGCGTTGGCGAACAGCACCCACTGCTCCGCCTCGGCCCGCTGGGCCGGGCTGCTGAACTCGTGACCGAAGCGATCGGCGAGGTAAAGGAGGATGGCACCGCTCTCGAACAGGCTCAGGCTGCCGCCATCGGCCGCCACCGCCTCGTCGTCGATCAGCAGGGGCACCTTGCCGAACGGGTTGAGCGCCAGGAACGGCTCCTGACGGTGCTCGCCGGCGGCCATGTCCAGCAGCGTCCACTGGAACGGGATTCCCTTTTCGGCCAGGTACCAGCGGGGCATCGAGGCCCGGCTGCGGGTGCCACCGTAAAGAGTCAGGGTCATCTGTCGATCATCCTGCAGACCGGCTTCAGACTGGCAGAGCCCACCTGCTCACCGGATCGCTCCCAGGTCACTGTGACGGCCATCGAACAGGAGAGACGGTGACAGATTCCGAGCCGCTCCACGTCCCCGAGCGCTTCCAGCGCCTGGCCCCCCACCTGGTCGGCCGGGCCCGGCGGGGCATCGTCGGCAGCAGCCGCTATGCCGCAGGGCTGAGGGAGCGGGTGCGGCAGGCCGCCGCCGACCCGGAGCGCCGGCCGGTGCTGATCGCCGGTGAGCCCGGGCTGGAGAAAGATGATGTGGCCGCCCTGATCCACTTCGGCTCCACCACCCGCCGCCACCTGATGGTGCAGCTGGATGGGGCCCTGCTGCGGGGCGATGGGGCGGAGCTGTTCGGCAGTGCCGGCAGTGATGGCGTCGGCTCGCTGCTCGATGACATCGGCGCCGGCAGCCTGCTGATCAACAAGCTCGACCGCGTCGATGCGGCCCTGCTGCCGGCCCTGCTCAGCCTGGCCCGCAGTGGCGATTGGAGCCCCCCCGGAGCCGGCTCCACGTCCCGCCGCTTCGCCGGCCGGTTGTTCTTCACCACCGAAACGACCCTGCCCGACTTTGATCGCTGCTGCTCGGTGATCCGGGTGCCACCGCTGCGGGTGCGGCGCCAGGACCTGGGCGAGTGGCTGCGCTACCTGCTGCGGCTGCGCAGCCGGGCGCTGGGCTGGTCGGTGTCGCCGGTGGTGGGTGAGGAAGTGATCCGCCGGCTGCAGATCCACGATTTCCCCGGCAATGTGCGGGAACTCGAAGGCCTGGTGGAGCGGGCGCTGCGGCAGGTGCAGGTCCCCAGCCTGCCTGAAGCCGAGCGGAACCCTCCGCTGCAGCTTCCCGAGGAGGTGTTCTGGCTGACGCCACGGCCCCAGCGGCTGCGCTTCGACCTCTGGCGCTGGAAGCCGCCGCTGCGTCAGTGGATGCGTTCGCCGCGGCTCTGGAACAGCCTGCTGTTCGGTCTGGTCAGCTGGGTGTTCGTGCTGGTCAACCTCTGGCTTTGGCTGGGGCCCCAGGACCGGGGCCACAACGGCGGGCTCAACATGTTCTGGGCCTGGTGGTGGCCGCTGATCCTGCTCAGTTATCCCCTGGTGGGGCGGCTCTGGTGCTCGTTCTGTCCGTTCATGGTCTGGGGTGAGATCGTCCAGCGGCTGGCACGGGCGCTCGGCTGGCAACCGGCCAGCTGGCCCCGGGGCAACACCGACGCCTGGGCGGCGCCGGCCCTGGCAGCTGGTTTTGCCGCGATTCTGCTCTGGGAGGAGCTGGCCGATCTGGAGAACAGCGCCCGGCTGAGCAGCGCCCTGCTGCTGCTGATCACGGCTGGCGCGGTGATCGGCTCGCTGCGCTTCGAGAAGCGCTTCTGGTGCCGTTATCTCTGCCCGGTGGGGGGAATGAATGGCCTGTTCGCCAAGCTTTCGATTCTGGAGTTGCGCGCCCAGCAGGGCACCTGCAGCGGTAGCTGCAGCACCTATGCCTGCTTCAAGGGCGGCCCTGCCGAGGGGGAGGGCCTGGCCACGGCCGGCTGCCCGCTCGGCACCCACCCCGCCCATCTGGCCGACAACCGCAATTGCGTGCTCTGCCTCACCTGCGTCCAGGCCTGCCCGCACCGCTCCGTGCAGCTGAGCCTGCGGCCACCCGCCGCCGATCTGCAGCGGGAGATGGCGCCACCCGATGGGGAGGCTGGTCTGATCCTGGTGCTCGCCGGCGGCGTCTGCCTGAAGTTCTGGGATCGGCTGCTGGGGGGTCTGCCCCTGGCCCCCGACAGCCTGCAGGCGGGCCCCTTGCTGCCGCGCCTGGCCTTCGCCGCCCTGGCCCTGGCGCTGCCTTCGGCCCTGGCCCTGCTTGCGCTTCGGATCGGGAGCTGGTTGGCACCGCCGGAGCGGGCTGCCCGGCGTCTGCGCCTCGGGCTCTATGGCCTGCTGCCCCTGCTCTGGGGGCTGTTGCTGGCGCGGCACCTGCCGGTGGGGATGGCGGAAGCGGGCCGGTTGCTGCCGGTCAGCTTCCAGCTGCCGCTGCCCAGCTGGAGCGCTGATCCCCACGTGATCGCCTTCTGCCAGAGCCTGGTGCTGCTGGTCGGTGGAGCGGGTTCCTGGCTGGTGCTGCGCCGCTTGCTCCTGCCCAGCCGCCGGCTGGTCTGGCTGGCCTGCCTGGGAGCCTTGGCGATCGGGGTCGGGGGACGCTGGTTGGTGGGTGTGACGCTCTGAGCGACTGGGATCCGGGCGGCAGCGCAGCTGGAAATGTGTTCGGTTGGCTACCGACAATCGCGGTCCATCAGGCAGGATCAGCACACCCACCGGGAGTTTCCCCGTGAGCCAACGTCGGTTTCAGCGCCAACTGCCCAGCGAAACCCGTCAGTGGATGGAGCGACGCCTGCACGGCCTTGAGCAGGTGGAACGCTTTGAAGATGCCTACGCCCTGCGCATGGAAATGGCGGAGTGGCTGCTCCAGATGGATACCGATCCGCCCTGCGCCAACCTCACGGTTTCCCGCCTGCTGCGCGAGCGTTGTCTGGATCCCCAGCCCCCTGTGGCGGAACAGGGTTGATCACAACGGCGATAATCCGTCTGAACCGCCCCGTTTCTCGATGACTGTCGCCCTGCTGATTGCCCTGGTCGGCTCACTGGTGTTGATGAGCGTGATCATCAAGCGGCTGGAGAAGGCCTGAACCCCGGCTGTGTGCCGTCGGAGAGATCCGGCGATCAGGATGGGTCCGGCCCCCTCAGGGACCTTGGACCCCTGCTTCGATCCGCTTCCTGCCGGCCTCGGAAAGGGCATAGCCGAGAAAGGCTTTCGCCGCTGGATCGGCTGGCTGGCGATAGGCGTAGTACAGCGGACGCTGGAAGGCGTAGGTGGCTGCTTCTGGCGTGTTCCCGTCGATCGCCAGCACTCTCACGGTCTGCTGGTCAGCCACCTGGCCGTAGGTGGCATAGCCGATTCCGTCGCTTCCCAGCATGCGCAGCATCGGCGTCGTGGCGTCCCGGGCGAGGCTGGTGATGTTGGCGGTTGTGCCGAACGGCCTGCCTTCCAGAACGATCGCCTGGAAGGCGGTGTGAGTGCCGCTGACGCTCGGCCGGTTCAGCACCCGGATCGGCCGATCGACGCCCCCCAGGGTGGTCCAGCTGGTGATTTCGCCCTGGAAGATCTGCTGCACCTGGCGGCGCGAGAGCCCCCGGCGGAACGGGTTGTCCACTCCCACCACCAGGGCGATGCGATCACGGGTCACAGGGATGGCGGCCAGGCCGCGGCCCTGCTCCTCGGCGGTGAGCGGTCTGGAGATCGCCGCCAGGGTGATGCTGCCTCCCAGCAGTGCCTGGATGCCGTTGTCGGATCCGACCGCTGCCGTGCTGACCTCGGTGCCGGGGAAGGCGCTGACGAACCCCAGTTTGAGTGCTTCGTTGATCAGCACCATGCTGGTGGAGCCATCGATGCTGACGGTGGTGCCGGCCGGAACGCTTGCCGGCAGCGGAAAGAGCGCCGCCGGATCGCCCTGGCCGCCGCCGCCTGGTGAAGCCTGGGGAAGTCCGGGCAGGCTGGGGAACGGGGCTCCGGCCTTGAGCAGATTGGCCAGGCGCGGCCGGTAGGTCCAGAGCGCCGCCAGTCCGACCAGAAGCAACAGGATGTAAATGATCGGGGGTGGCCCGCTGCGGGTGCTGCCGCCATCGTTGCTGCTCATGGTGGTGGGAGTTCCGGCAGGCGCCGCATCGGGGCAGGGTTCAGGGCACTGAGGCGTTGGGACACTTCCTCATCCAGGCTGAGCTGCTCGAGATCGGCAGCCATTTTCTCCTGGGGATTCTCGGAGAGTTCAGCGAGGGCGGTGCTGGTGAGGTGGCGGCCCTCCACGGCATTTCGGGCGGCCTCGAAGGAGGAGCGGGCAGAGCCGATGTCGAAATCGTTGTTGACCTTGGCAATCGATTCGAGCGCCGCGTTGACTTCAGCCAGATCCTTCATGTTCTGCATGTCGGATTTGTACTGTTCGAGCTTGAGGCGCTCGCGGTTCAATTTGTCCTTGGAGGCCTTCACGAACGCTTCGGCCTGCTGCACCTGCTCGCCGAGGGCGGGCAGCAGCTTCTCGATCTGGATGGCCCGGCCCATCGCCAATCGGGCAGCATCGATCTGATCGGAGTCCCTGGCCAGGCGGGCCTGGTGCTCATAGGTGCTGAGCTCGCGGGTTTTCTCCTGGTACTTGTTCCTGGCCCGCTCGTAGGAACCCACCTGCTGGGCCACGGCCCTGGCCAGCTTCTGCACGGATTCCTGCATCGATTGCAGCGACTCCTCGGCCACGGCCACAGCCACCTTGCCGCCGGATTCAACCGGCAGACCCCAGAGCCAGCGCCAGCTGCCGACGACCACCCGGCCGGCCCGATCCCCCATCAGCCAGTAGATGACCCTGCGCACAAGTTGCTGATCAATCCAGATCAGATTAGGCGGGGATGTGGTTTTCAGCCCGCCTGGCCTCCGCCATCAGCCGCTCCAGCCGGCTCAGCACCGATTCGTTGCTCATGCGGTTGTTGAGCCGCTCCGCCAGCAGCGGGAAGGCGAACGGTCCCGGGCGCGGCGTGAGCTCCAGGCGCAGCTCGCTGGAGCGCAGGCGCGTGAGAGCCGCCTGCAGGCGGCCCAGCTCCAGCTGCTCGTCGAGCACCTCGCGGCGGGCCTGGGCCAGCAGCCGATGGCCGGGTTCGTGGCGCTGGAACACGTCGAACAGCAGTGAGGCGCTGATCTGCAGCTGGCCGCCGGTTTTGTTCTGGCCGGGAAAGCCGTTCAGCACCAGGCCGCTCACCTGGGCGATCGCGCGGAAGCGGCGGCGGCAGAGCTCGGAGAGGTTGATCGAAGCCTCGAGATCCTCCTGAAGGCGTTCGATGGCCAGCAGGGTGGGGACCTCGCTCTCGAACAGCTCGGCGAAGGGATAGCCGCGCGGGGCCAGCAGCTCGAAGCCGTAGTCGTTCACCGACACCGTGATCGTGCCGGGCTGGATCCGGGCCAGGCGGCCGGCCCAGAGAAAGCCGAGCCCCTCATGCACGAAGCGACCCTCGAAGGGATAGGCGTAGAGGTGGCTGCCCTCGCGGCTGCGGGTGATCTCCACCAGAAACTCATGGGCGCGCGGCAAGGCCGACAGCTCGTGCTGGCGGCGCAGCAGCGGCTCCAGGGCCCGCAGCTCGGGGGTGTCGAGCCTGGAAGTGCCCTCCTGTTCGTGGCTCCCGCTGCGGTCGCTGGCCGCCAGGGCCCGGGCGCAGCGATCGACCTCCTGACGCAGGTGTGAGCTGAGCAGATCGGAGAGGGCCATCTGGCCGCCCGCCCAGGCCGGCACCAGGCTGCTCTTGCGGCTGCTGGCCTTCACCAGGGCGGTCATCTCGCGCAGGCGTACGAATTCCAGCTGGCGGCCGGCGAAGAAGAACACATCGCCGGGCTTGAGCCGGCTCACGAATCCCTCCTCCACGTGGCCGAGCGTGGCGCCCCGCACCACCTTCACCGTGATCGAGCGGCTGGCGGTGATCGTGCCGATGTTGAGGCGGTGCAGGCGGGCGATGGCGGTCTCACGCACGCGGTAGCGGAACGGAGCGTCTGGAGGGTCCTGTTCTGGCGGAGTGCTTTGAGGCGCCGCCGACGCCTCGCGTTCGAGCTTGCGGTAGCGGGGATAGGCGCCGAGGCAGTCGCCGCCGTGCTCCAGGAAGCGGAGGCACCACTGCCAGTCGTCGTCGCTGAGCTGGCGGTAGCTCCAGGCGCTGCGCACGTTGGCCAGCTCCTGCTCAGGTTCGAAGCCCGGCCCGCAGGCCAGCGTGGTGAGGTGCTGCAACAGCACATCGAGCGGGGCCAGCGGTGGCCGCCGCACCTCCACCAGCCCCGCCGCCAGTCCGCGCCGCATCGCGCTCACCTCCAGCAGCTCCAGCGCGTTGGTGGGCATGAACAGCACCTGGGAGGTGCCGCCGGGGCAATGGGCGGAGCGGCCGGCCCGTTGCAGCAGACGCGCCAGGTTCTTGGCGGAGCCGATCTGCACCACCCGCTCCACCGGCTGGAAATCGACGCCCAGATCGAGCGAACTGGTGCACACCACCCAGCGGATCCCGCCCGCCTTCACCCCCGCTTCGATCGCCTCCCGCTCGGCCCGGTCGATCGAGCCGTGGTGCAGGGCCAGCGCTCCTTCCATCTCCGGGCAGGCATACCGCAGGCATTGATGCCACCGCTCCGACTGGTTGCGGGTGTTGGTGAACAGCAGTGTGGAGATGGCGGGATCGAGCGCCGCCACCAGCTCTTCGTACATGCGCAGGCCCAGGTGGCCGGCCCAGGGGAAGCCATCGATCTGCTCGGGCAGCAGGCTGCGGATCTCGGTGTGGCGGCGCAGCCTGGCGCTGACGATCAACGGCGCTGCGGCCTGCCCCCCCACCGCGGCGCGCGCCGCCTCCTCGAGATTGCCGATCGTGGCGCTGATCGCCCAGGTGCGCAGGGCGGGCCGGTGGCTGCGCAACCAGCTGAGGCAGAGCTCGCACTGGCTGCCGCGCTTGCTGCCCATCAGCTCGTGCCATTCGTCCAGCACCACCGTTTCGAGGCCGCCGAACAGCTCGGCGGCCTTCGGGCTCGCCAGCAGCACCGACAGCGATTCGGGCGTGGTGATCAGGATCTGGGGCGGCTGGCGCAGCTGGCGGCTGCGCTCAGCGCTGGCGGTGTCGCCGTTGCGGATGCCCACCCGCAGCGGCCAGCCCATCGCCTCGATCGGCGCGCGGATCGCCAGGGCCAGATCGCGGCTGAGTGCCCGCAGCGGCGTGAGATAAAGCAGGCGCACGCCCGGCCCGGGGCTTGCCAGCAGGCGGGCGATCGGCCCCATCACGGCGGCATAGGTTTTGCCGGCGCCGGTGGGCACCTGGATCAGGCCGTCGCGGCCCTCCAGGTAGGCCTTCCAGCACTGGCGCTGAAACGGCATCGGCCGCCAGCCCTGCTGGCGGAACCAGTCTTCGATCGGGCGGAGCGGGGCGCCGCTGCGGCTGGCCACGGGTCGCCGCCCGTCAGCTGGAGAGCACCGCCACCACCACGGCGGCGATCGCCAGGATCACGGCGCCGAGCACCACGCCGGCGGCGGTGTTGCCCTTGCGGATCTCGTTGCGGTAGTCGATCGGCGAGAGGCGATCGAACAGCAGCAGGCCGCCGTAGATGAGGATGACGCCCAGAAACGTCCAGCCAACCGTCAGCAGCAACTGGAGCAGCGGTTTGACCATGACCCCGTCACACCTTCGCCGTCAGGGTAGGGACTCCCTGGAACCAGGCCGATCGGGCGGTGCGGCCGGTGACACCAGCGTGCGCTGGCCGCTGCTGGGCCTGCTGCTGCCGCTGCTGCCGCTCGCGGTGCTGGCGCTCTCGGCGCTCGAACCACCCCAGCGGCTCCTGCTGGTGATGACGGAGGAGCAACCGGCCCGCAGCGAAATGTTCAAGTTGCGCGATGGCTGGCTGGGCAGCCCATGGATTGCGCTGGAGGCGGAGCTCCCAGACAACAGCACGGTGGAGCTGGGGGTGCGCCTGCTGGATGCCACAGGCCGCCCGGTGCTGGAGCTGTTCAAGGACGGCTGGCGTGAGAGCGGCGTCTGGGTGGAAGGCGGCGAAAGCGGCAGCTGGCAGGAGCGGGACACAGCGCTGCAGCTGCAGCTGCGCCCCAAGGCCAGTGGCCGCTTCCAGCTGGAGGTGACACTCGATGAGCTGCTCGGCGTGAGCGGCTTGCCGCTGCAGGCCCCAGTGACGCTGCGCGGCACGGTGCGCAACCACAGCGTGGACGCCGGCCTGTTGCTGTTCACGGCGGTGGTCAGCCAGGCGATCGTGCTCTGCCTGCTGGCGGCCGTGTACGGCGCGGCGCGCTCGCGACGCCTGCTGCGGGTGGAGGAGGGGGTGGCGGCCGTGCGGCTGCCGCTGGGCGGGCCGGGCCTGCTGAAGCTGGTGGTGCGTGCCCGCTGGGAGCTCCCCGATGGCGCCACACCCGAGCTGCCACCGCCCGCCCTGGCACCCTTCAGCCTCAGCCTCAGCGATGCCACCGGTGAGCGCCGCCTTGATCACCAGGCCACGCTGGCGGTGGTGAAGCACGCCAACGATGGCGACCACTGGCTCACCCTCACCCAGACCCACCACCTGCGCCTGCCGGAACCCGGCAGCTTCCGGCTGCGGGTGACGGTGCCGGAAGCCTTCGGCCCCCAGGACGACCCCTGGGAGATCGAGTGGCTGCAGCTGAGCGTGGAGGATGGGGTGAAGACGGCATTCCGGGTGCCGTTGCTGCCGCTGCGGCCGCGGGGCGCTCCAGCCTGAGATGCTCACAGGGTTGGGAGCCCGCCCGTCATGCCCCGCGAACACGCGGTGATCCTGCTGTTGGCCGTCAGCGCCGTGGGTGTGGGCACCACCGCGGCGATCCTGCAGCCCGCGCTGTTCCGGCTCGGCCAGGAGGGCACGCCGGCCAGCTTCAGCGGTGTGCGCTACGGCGGCAGTTACCGGGCGGGCCGCTGGGTGGCGGCGCCGGATCGCTCACGCAATTGGTCGGGCTTTCAGGGGCGCGGACCGGGCACCGCCAAGTGATCCCCCTCGCTCCCGCCGCCCCGCCGCTGCGCCCCCTGCAGGTGTGGGTGCTGCTGGCGGCGGCGGCGGTGTCCTCCAGCGTGAGCCTGGTGCTGGAGCTGATGCTCGCCACCCAGGCCAGCTACCTGCTGGGTGATCACACTCTCGCCACCGGCATCGTGGTGGGCACCTTCCTGGCGGCGATGGGCCTGGGGGCCTGGCTGAGTCAGTTCCTCGCCTGCGGCCCCAACCCGTTCGCCCGCCTGCTGCGGCTGTTCCTGCTGGTGGAACTGCTGCTCAGCCCGCTCTGCCTGCTGGCGCCCCTGGGGTTGTTCGCCCTGTTCGGGGCTGGCGGACCGGTGTGGCTGGGGCTGGTGGTGCTCACCGTGCTGGTGGGGGTGCTGGGCGGCATAGAGGTGCCGCTGCTCACCCGCCTGCTGGAGACCCAGCAGCACCTGCGCACGGCGCTGGCGCGGGTGCTGGCGCTCGATTACCTGGGCGCGTTGGTGGGGGCGCTGCTGTTTCCGCTGGTGCTGCTGCCCTGGCTGGGCCTGCTGCCCACCGCCGCCATGCTGTCGCTGGTGCCGCTGCTCAGCTGCCTGGTGATCTGCCGGGTGTTTCCGCTGGAACGCCACTGGCGCTGGCTGGTGGCCGGCACCTTGCCGCTGGTGGCCCTGGTGGCCTGGGCCGTGCTGCCCCTCGGCGACAGGATCGAAGACAGCCTTTACGACGATCCGGTGGTGGGCCGGCTGCAGAGCCGCCACCAGCGCATCGTGCTGACCCGCCGCCGCGATGACCTTCGCCTGTTCCTCGACGGCAACCTGCAGTTCTCCAGCCTCGACGAATACCGCTACCACGAGGCGCTGGTGCATCCGGTGATGGCCTTCCACCCGCAGCCGCGCCGCGTGCTGCTGCTCGGTGCCGGCGATGGGTTGGCGCTGCGGGAGGTGCTGCGCTGGCCGGGCGTGCAGCGGGTGGATCTGGTGGAGCTGGATCCCGCCATGCTGCAGCTGGCGCGCCGGCACCCCTTCCTGCGGCGCCTCAACCAGGGCAGCCTGGACGACCCACGGGTGCACCTGCACAGCGGCGACGCCTTCGAGCGGGTGCGGCACCTGCCCGGCGCCTACGACGTGGTGATCGCCGATTTCCCTGATCCCGCCACCGCAGCGCTGGCGCGGCTTTATAGCGTCAGCTTCTACGGCCGACTGCTGGAACTGCTGGCCCCGCACGGGCGGCTGGTGACCCAGGCCTCGACGCCCTTCTTCACGCCGAAGGTGCTGGCCTCGATCCAGGCCACCTTCGAGCAACTGCCGCTCACCACCCGCGCCTACAGCGTGGATGTGCCCAGCTTCGGCCCCTGGGGCTTCGTGATCGCCTACCGCGCGGGCCAGACCTTGATGGCCGCCCCGCTGCCGTTCACGGCCCGCTGGGCCGACGACGCCCAGATCGCCCGCCTGTTTCCCCTGCCACGGGATCTGCGCCTGCCGCCTGGCGAGCGTGTGCAACCGAACCGCCTGCTGCGCCCCGTGCTGGCTGAGTACCAACGCCAGAGCCGCTGGTCGGGGCCGTGAGAGCCGATCGGCGCTGCGTGGGAGCCAGGAGCTGACACTCCTATGGAGAGTCAAGCCTCCCAGTCACCGCCTGAGCAACCACAACACGTTGCCTTCCCCGTTCCGATACCCACTGCTCCACTGCCCCACGGCGACGACCCTGCCGGCCGCTCAATCCACACGCCAACGTCCTCTCCTTTGCCCGCAACAATCGGCCAACGGCAAGATCACCCTCCACCTGCAGCACCATGGCGTTTCGATCAAAGTGCCGCCGTCGTGGCGTCACCTCTTTGCAAGCGGACAGAAGCCGCTGCGTGAAGGTCTGCGGCCGTATGGTCTGCCGGAGCTGCTGGGGATCCCAGCAGAACGCTGGCGGCAGATCCAGGACGTCTGCACAACCACGGTGATTGTGCTCCGCACCGATAGATGAAGGTTCGTCTTATTGCCTGTGGGGATTCAGAGTAGCGGGGAGGGAAGTGTTCTTCTGACTTTGGCAGAAACTAGGAGACACAGGCCGTTGGATCTGGATCGTGATGTTGCACTTCAGGGATAACAGCCGTCTCTTGATCGTTTCTGTAGATGCTGATGTAGACAAGGATGCCAAGCACTACGAACATAAGCTGCGCCACGACTGATGCACGCCCAAGCCAGGGGTAGGCATAGCCACCGGCTAGAAACGTCGTGACATCCCACAAACCATGCGCAACCATGGCCGGCCAGATCAGGCCACTGTAACGGCGGAACACATAGAGAATGATGCCGCTTAATGCCGCGAGGATGACTTGGAGTACGCCGATCAGCCCCATACCCATGAAAATGTTAGGTACATGGAAGAGACCGAAACAGATGCCGGTCCAGATCGCGGCTGCCGCTTCTGAGCGTCCTCCCTCACGCAAGCAACGCAGGAAGATGCCGCGGAACAACAGCTCCTCGGCGAAACCGACGCCGACCCCCGTCGCGATGATCGCCAGAAGGAGGGCCGGTGGTACCGAACTCCACGTGATACCGACCATGCGGAAGGCAATCATCGCCACCCAGGCCAGCATCGAAATCTTCATGATGCCAGTGGTCCTCAGCCGGATGGGATCACGCCATACATGATCCCAGCGACACCAAAACGTAAACGCCAGCAAGACCAAGCCAGCAAGGGCCAGCGGGATGACTGCCGTCTGTACTGCATTGTCAGCGGTCTTGAACCACTGCGGATAGGGAATTCCAGTCTGAAACTGCAGAAGACCAGCAAGGCCGCTGTACATGACCCACCCCGCAATCCCGATGGTGAGAGAAGGGCGGATACGCGCTCTGCAGCTGGTCGAGGCACTCTCTAAACCATCGGCCTTTAGGATCATGTCAATGGGGCCACGGAACGGAAGATCAATATAGGTGGATCGGAATGTATCCAGACCGTCTCAAGACGGAAGGATTGACACCGCCGTTGGGAGGCTGTGCCCCCGCGAGCTGAAACTGGGCCTCATTCAATGCATCCAAAGGATCTGAAGTCACTTGCCAGGACAGTCCATGCCCACTGATTAGGCGCAATGTCAGATCCCCCAGAGCCGGCCCGTAACCAAGACGGGGGGGATCATGTAAAATCCCATCAAATCATGCATGCGCAATGACACGGCTCAAGATTCTCGCAGCCTCTCTTCTGAGTGTTGCAGCTGTAGCAGTCGCTTCCCCAGCACTGGCCGACACTGTCGATGCTCGCTGCGATGTTTTTCCCGCAGGAGACGACAAAGCCACCTCCTCGGGGCTGTGTACCTTTTCCCAGCGTCAGGGCTTCGTGAGCATTCAGCTCAAGGGCGGCCAGATGATCGAGCTCAAGCCCAACGAGAGCACGCCCAACGCCTTCTTTGATGAGCGTGGTGAGCCTGCCAAGCGCGAGATGCTGGAGGCCAATCGCGGACAGGTTTACCGGCTGGAAAAGCAGTCGATCTTCGTGTTCTGGGATACGGCCCCCTACGCCAAGGGCGCGAGCAGAGGCAGCGGGGCATCCACGGAAAATCCACCAGAGATTGTCCCCCTCCTGTTGGGCATCCATCAGGTGAAGTTTGAAGGAGCCTGTCGGGTCAATTTCAACAAGGCAGGGAACTACTTGAGCAAAACCTCTGCCTGTGACGCGGCCAAGGTCGGTATCGCCGAGGACGCCATTCAGCGCTACTTCCGCGAGCAGGGGGCAAAGACCCATTGATGGCGGCCCCAGCCGCGCGGGCCAGCTTCAGGGCGCCAGTATCGCGCTGGGCTCCACATCAGAACCAGCCCATGCTGCTGCATTGAGGCTGGCAGATGGATGTTTTGCTCACAAAAGCCTCTTGATGCCAGAGACAGATTCAAGCCATCGGCTGGGTGATTTGTATTCCGTTCTGCAGTGTCAAGTGAGCGGAGAGAGCTTTTCCGCTCAATCCTATTGGCCTGAACAGTGGGTGGATCCTTGCGGCATCTATCGTCATCAGCGCCCCAAACCCTTCATGCAAGGGCTGGGTGGGTGGCCATCGGGGTCGGGATCTGGTGGGCTGGGGTGGTGTTGGTTACCTATGGGTGCCGCAATGTGCTTGGCGCACTGGCACTCTTCGCCATTCCGATGGATCTGTCATCTGGGTCAGTGTGGTTATGGGGAGCCTGGTCGGTGACGGTTGTTGTCTTGGCTGGAGCGGGCAAGCTGGGAACTCGCATCCTGCAGCGTCAGTGTCCTCAGATTCCTGCTCGGCAGTCAGCAGCACTGTTTCTGATCTCGGTCATTCTCGTGATCTTGCTACGCCCCGAACTGATGCCTGTTTCAGTGGAACCACAAGACAGCACTCATGGACGGTCGATTGGATGGATTGTTTCTGCATCTGCAGTTGTATCTGGAGCCTGGCTCTCCGTGGGTGCAGTGAAACGAGGCCATCGTGCATGAACCAAAGTGATCTGGATAGTGGAGTCATCTCGATGGGAGGAATTGACTGTATGGTCTTATGATTACTCGTCAAGCTAGCTTTGTAACAGACAATTGCTGCTGTCCGAATGACAATCCATTTCCGGGCAGCCCTTCTTTCTTGCCCTTGCTGCAACTGAATCTATGGTATCCGCAATTTCCGATTCATCTCAAACCCTGTCAGCCGCCATCATAGCTCTGCAATCAATTTATCGAGCTCCTAGTCAAGCCGATTTTGGCAGCGCAGTTTTTACTGATGCGATCAAGCCTGGGGCAGACCTGGAAACTATTGCTCGACACTATTATCAGCACTTTGTCGGGCCGATGTGGGAAGAGTATGGTGAGTCTGCGTGGATGAGTCAATGGAAACAGGTGTATTCCCGTCCTGATGAAGTTCAGCCAGATGTTGTGGCAGAGCTAAGAGCAATCGTGGATCCCCTTGCGTCTCATTTCATGCCGATTATGCTCATGGCTGAAACGGATGACAAGGACAGAGCACAGCAGTCGCTTGCATCCGTCTTTAATGATCCCCTGATCAATGAGTTGAAAGTCTTCTCAATCGGCGACGGTGCAGCCATGTCCGGCTTGCTCCTGGCTGGCAGCAGCGCCACAGGTGAAACGACCATCATAGTTTCACTCTTGGATTAGACATTCAGGGCTATCTCTCGTGAATCCATTGCTGGTTAGACTTTGTCAATTCACCATCTTGTCTGTTGCTCTTCTGAGTGGAAGCAGTAATCCAGCCAATGGGGCAACAGTTAATCGTGCCAGCTTTGGCCCAGCATGGAAAGCTGTTGATTGCAAAACTTTTGACGTACCCTCTTCCGTTGCTGAACTTTCGGATTGTGGATACGTTTCTGTCCCTGAACAGCACGGACATCCGCAAGGGCCCTCCATTCAACTCGGCGTTGTACATACCCGGAGTACGGCCAATGTGCCTGCGCCGGATCCACTGTTCGTCGAACAGGGTGGCCCCGGCGGAACAACCATTGGTGTGTTTGTCAATCTTGCCCTGCCAAGCCATCCCGGCCTGAAAGCTTTACTTCAGAGCCGCAACTTAATCTTCATGGAAGAGCGGGGAACGAAGTATGCCATTCCATACCTATCCTGTCCAGAGTTGAATGCTCACAATATTACTGTGGCCAAAAAGCAGAAAGAATATACTGATCCTGACTGGATCAAAGTGTGTCACGAGCGCATGAAGACCCATGGGGTAAATCCCAATGCTTTTAATACCCGCGAGAATGCCGCCGATATCTACTTTGTGGCCGATGCGCTGGGTTATGAGCAATTCAATTTTTATGGGGTTTCTTATGGCACTTTGTTGGGGCAATATGTGATCGCTCAGGCAGACAAGCACAAGTCGCAACTGCGGAGCGTGATCCTTGATGGAGTAGTCAGGCCAGATCTAGATTTTAATCTGGCATCAGGCCATGCAATCAGCTATGCCTTACGGAACGTATTCCATGCTTGTACCCAAGATCAGACTTGATTAGGTAGCTGGCTCCGCACTCCTCAAGAAGCGTTCCGGCCGAGCGCCGCAGCTGCAGATGGCATGAACCACTCGCTCAGTCATCGTTGCCAAGTTGAAGCGCCGGTTGAAGCGGTAATTGAAGGCACCCA